>NZ_JAUBPO010000181.1:0-8113 GCF_036700785.1 Microcoleus sp. S28C3
AAAATTGGGACGTATTCTCCGCTTATAAAGCCAGTTTAGGCTTTGTTTGGGCTTAAAATTTGTTTAAGTCCCGCTAAGCTGAAACTCTTGGTTTTTCCATATCCTCTGCCTCGGCAAGGATTGCCCTGATACCGATCGCCTTGAAACCGTCATTCTACGGTTGGTAATCAAAAACTGTCCGAGGTGTTGACTAATGACTAATGACTAATGACTAATGACTAATAACTTGCTTTAAATTCCTTTGAGGAGCGATCGCCAATCCCGACAACGTTTCAGGTAAATACGAGCTACCGGATCGCTGGGATTTTTCCGCAAACACTCTTCAAACAATTTTCCCGCTTCCCGGAATTCCTTGCGATCGCACAGTAACATAGCTTCAGTATATACGGGCAAATTTGCTAGCTTAGCCGACCTAATTTCTGGCGGATCGGCATCAAATACCTCATAGACTACGACATATTGAGATTTTCCTTTTACTTGTACTTTATCCACAATCCGAATAGCATAATCAGCCGGATTTCGCAACCGTTCCAAAGTCTGCTGAGAAATTAACAGAGGTACGCCGTAATCTTTGGTCAATCCTTCAATTCGAGATGCCAAATTAACAGCATCGCTAATCACAGTGCTGTCCATTCGGCTTTTACCCCCGACTGTCCCCAGCATCAAAGAGCCAGAATTGATGCCAATGCCAATTTGAATTGGGATGTAGCCGACTTTTTGACGGTGTTCGTTGTAATTAGTTAGGGTATTTAACATTGCAATACCCGCTTTAACTGCATCATCTGCACAGTCGCTAAACAGAGCCATAATTGCATCGCCGATGTATTTGTCAATAAACCCGTTATTGCTAGTAATGGCAGGCTCCATTCGCGAAAGGTAAGCATTGATAAATTTAAAATTTTCTTCCGGCGTCAGAGTTTCCGAAAGCGCCGTGAAGTCGCGAATATCCGCAAACAGTACCGACATTTCCTGCTGCACTTGGTCGCCTAAATTGACATCTATAATACTTTCATATCCCAACAAATGTAGAAATTGATGTGGCACAAATCGCCCGTATGCATCAGTTAAGTCTAATTCGGCAGCTAGGGATTCTAGAGATTTATTCAATTTTAGATGGCGCTCAGCTTCAGATTGTTTGCGTTCCGTGATATCTTGAAAAACTGCGATCGCAAAAGCAACTTTGCCACCCTCATCAAAAATTGGCGTTCCCAAAATCTCAACGGAAACTTTCTTATCGGGTTGATGAATTTCCAGATCGTCAGATTTCGCGCTTTCGCCCCTCAAAGCTCGGACGATCGGCAAATTCTCGTAAGGGTAAATAGTATCAGTTCCCGCGATATAAATCTGATAACTTTCTGACAAATCCTCAACTGCATTTAACGGCAAAACCCCTTTACCGAATAACTGCTTTCCGGCGTGATTGACGTAGTAAGGTCTGCCTCGAGCATCGAGGACGGCCACGCCTATCGGAATCGCTTCCAGAAATTTAGCCAGCTTGATTTCGCCTTCCCGCACCGCCTCCAATGCTCGATAGCGCAACTCTGTTTCAATCGTATCTGAATGTTCAGCAGTAGTTTCCAGCAAGATTTCCAGATCCGCTTTTTCCTCCTTCAAGTCTTCCACTTGCTGGCGCAATCTTTCTATCTCTAAAAGTAGGTGTTCTCTAGATGGTTCTTCTTCCAGCATAACCTGAGAATTTGCGCCTCGACTAACAGAAAATTGCTCAACAGCCCGTACCCTAAAAGTAATCGTGTGTCTATAGTAATTCCAACTGCAAACCAGGCATCAGGCGCTGGAAATTCTTCAAAGATTTACCTTGCCAAGCTATGCGTTGAGAACCTTGTACTGCCATTTGCACCCGAGCTTTTTGTCGCACCTCGATAATAAACTTCGACAGCATATTGATGCCACCACTGTTCAAAAATTCTAACTGCTGCAAATTGAGGGTTATTTTCGTCTGTTCCACGTCGGCTGCCTTGCCCAGAAACTGCATTATCGGTGCGTACTCCGCAGGCCCCCTCAGCCTGAGAGAGCCAAAAAAACTCACGGTTGCCGTTGCTGGATCGTAACAGATCCGGTAATCTTCTGTCTTAATTTCCATTGTCGCAAAAAAAATTTCCTTAGATATTATCGATCGCCAGCGTTGCTTATACTGTTAATTGCACCATAGTTGTCACCGCAATTACTTCCGGGTCTTTTTGTACGGTCTGGAATTTCCAGCCAATTTTGGCGGTATAATCGGTGAGCATGGTCAACAAACCCAATCCAGAATCGATACATTTTTCGTCAGCAGCATTTTTTTCCAACTGTTGAATGTAAAGCTCGCTCGGCTCGGAAGCCAGCAATTGCTGAATGTAAGCCTGAAACTTTTCAACAGCTTGCGGAGAGATACTGTTAGCAACTGAGAAAATCACTCTGTCGCTCTCTAATTGCAGTTTAATGTCGATCGGGTACTCCGAGGTTTCATCATTAAACTTCATAGCATTTTCTAATAACTCGTTAGCAATGTAGCTAACGGCGCTTTTCATTTCAGCTTGTCTTTCAATTGTCGAGGGGTCGTCTTCATTTCCCGGAAAAAAAGTCGTCAAGTAGTCAGCCAGAAAATCCGCAGACAAACCGTTGTTCCGCCACCGCTGCTTCAGGGGGATCGAACTCGGAGAAAAGCCAATTATTAAGTATTCTTGGCTAGCTGACTGCTCGATGAAATCGCCGAAAGTCTGAATCATATCGATGTGAGAGGTAAAGTTTGAGAAGAGAAACATTACTGTATATATTTTAAGCTTGAGAAGAGAGATTTAATTAACTATTTTGTTTGAGTACCAGCAATGTGAAGTCATCAAAAACTTTTTGTTCGCCGATGTGCGATCGCACGTCCTTAATTACAGCGTGCCTGATTCCGGCAGCGGAACGCTGCCAATTAATCTCTATTACCTCAATTAACCTATCTAAAGCATAAAGCACTTTATCAATATTTTCAGCTTCCGTAATCCCGTCAGTGTACAGCACTACCACATCTCCTGAATGCAACGGCACAATTTTTTCAGCAACAAATTCAGCAATATCTGCATCCTGCCCGATCGGGAAACCCAAATCGACCGTATCAAATCGCTCTACAGAACCGTCTGCTCGAAAGAGTAATTAGTTGCGCTCTTTCTTCTGGTTTGGCCTCGGAATGCAGGCTAATTTTTTGAGAAATTAGCCTAATCTCTGACAAGATTTTTTCCATCTCTGCAAGCTTTAGCAAAGTAGCATTTATCAAATAATAGGTATCCAAATGTGGCTGTGAAATCAGATTGGAAGTATCGCAAACGCGAGCGCTCAGTCTATCAATGTCGCCAGCTAATTGTTGATATACAAAATTTTAATTTTCTAAACTCCACTGACTGTGGCGAAGTTTGAAGTTTTGCCAATCTTGATAAACTTTAGTAAACTTTGAATGCAAATTAATAGGTTTCCGAGCTGGATCTCGGTATTAACCAGGGATTGAAAGTTCGCGTCCATCTTAGCTTCTAAATCAGCTCTCGTATCTGGCAGGCTTAAATTTGTATTTAAAGGC
Source organism: Microcoleus sp. S28C3 (assembly GCF_036700785.1). Taxonomy (NCBI): domain Bacteria; kingdom Bacillati; phylum Cyanobacteriota; class Cyanophyceae; order Oscillatoriales; family Microcoleaceae; genus Microcoleus; species Microcoleus sp. S28C3. The sequence continues at coordinate 3,557 of NZ_JAUBPO010000181.1, forward strand.
TGATAATTTAAGAGTTGAAGTTTCGGTATGTATTCCCTCCACTGGCGCAGCCAGCGCAGGTATTGATTTCCGTAGATTTCTTTTGGGGAAAAATCAACCCTGCTGTTAATTTCCGAAATCAGCAGGTACATGACCAAGGTTAACGGTATTGCAAATATGAAACCGATTAAGGTAAATTTTTGAGGATAGCTCAGCCTATTCATTAAATGGATGCCCGGGGATTTTCTGTTCATAGTCGATAGATTTCAACAATATTGTACTAAAAAAGTAGCGATCGCTACTAAAGTAGTTTCGGGGACGATCGCTCTTGAAAACCACAATGCTAATACAATTAATCAGCGATAGCTGATTTAATTTCTAATGCGTTTTTGTCCTGTTGCAACAAATTTTGTGGCATCCCTGTGATATCCTAGGCTCAGCTCGCCTCCCACAGTCTAAAACACCTTTAGCAGTTTTGGAACGATGAATAGTCATTTGTACCCAAATTTTTGGGCAGAATTAGATGCTTTTAAGAATATTTACTTAAGCATAAATTTTTCTTAATACCCCCAGACTAAGGGTAAAAATTAAGTAATAACTGGGTAGTGCAAGTTTCCTGAAACACAAGTGCCCGCAGCGAGTAGAAAATACTTGGGCCGCACCAGCAGTCAAGTCGGTTCTGCACAAAGGAACCAACAGCACCACCAACAGTGTCTCAATCAGTATCTGCAGTTGAGTGTTCAGGAGCGATCGCGCATTGTGTAAAGTGAGGCAGAAGGCATATGATGAAACGAATCTCCAAAAATAACTCTCAAAACAATCAAAACCGAGACCAAAAGCAGCCCAATCCTTTAATATTGGCTTTGGTGCTAACAGGAATTCTGGCCTGGGAAATGTATCCGGCGCTAAGACAAACCGCAGCAGCTAACGCGGGCGCTCTCAAACATTCCCTCAGCCTGTTGGAAAGCCAACCACAGCAAATCGCGCAGCAATTTTCCGCTGCCGCGATGCCCCAAAAAATCAGCTATTCGGTATTTGCACTCAATAGTCTAATTTCCGAACCGGGCAATTTGGCCGAGGGTACGCGCCAAAATCCCCCGAACCAATTGCCCGCAACTGTAGCAGCAGCAGTTCGCCAAAACTTGTCGCGCTCCACTGGCATTGCTGCTGACAAGTTGAAAGTAACTGAATCGAGCAGACAAAGTTGGTCAAATACTTGTTTAGGACTCGCAAAAGCTGATGAAATTTGCGGTCAAATGATTGTCAAAGGTTGGCGGGTTGTGGTTTCTGATGGTAGGCAAACTTGGGTTTACCGCACTAATGCTAGGGGAAATGTGTTGCGCTTGGAAAAGAAAGTTAGGTAAATGTACCCCTGTGAAATGAAAAATAAATTTCCTTTTGGAACAGGCAAGATGCCTGTTGCACAAAGAGTGAGTTTTTTTGTGGGTGGGACTCACAAACAGGCAAGATGCCTGTGAAGCGAAGAGTGAGTTTTTTTGTGGGTGGTTTCTTGTGGGGGGGGCTTCTAGCCCGCCCCTTGCCTTAATTTGGGAGTTGGTTTCTTTCGATGATGCCGCCGCCCAAGAGCACGTCTCCGTCATACCAAACAGCCGCTTGTCCGGGGGTAACGCTCAACTGCGGTTCGTCAAAAATTAACTTAACTCTTGTACCGCCGGCGTTTTCTTCTCCCGCAGTTTCCAGGGGAATTATAGTCGCTGGGACGGGGTGCGATCGATAGCGAATCTGTACCTGAGCCCGAATCGGAGCCGTCGGCGCAGCCACAGAAACCCAATTCACTTTCTGGACAGTACATTCAGATTCTACCGCCAACTGCCGATCGCCCACAACTACCCGATTGCCAGCAGCATCGAGTTCAATCACGTACAGCGGTTCCGGTGCAGCAATCCCGAGTCCCTTCCGCTGGCCGATGGTGTAGTGGTGCACGCCGTCGTGCTGTCCGAGTACCCGCCCTGACTTGTCCACAATGTCACCCTTTTGCGGCGCAATGTACTTATCCAGAAAAGCCCGCATCGAACCGTTACTTTCCACTAAGCACAAATCCTGACTTTCCGGCTTATCAGCAGTTTTCAAGCCAAATTCCGCCGCAATTCTGCGAGTTTCCGTCTTGGTAATTCCCCCCAAAGGAAACTCCGTACCCGCCAACAAATCCTGTGTTAGATCGTACAAGAAATAAGACTGATCTTTCGCAGGGTCGATCGCCCGCAGCAACTGATAGCGACCAGTAGCAGCATCGTAAGTAATCCGAGCGTAGTGCCCTGTAGCAATTTTTTCAATTCCGAGTTCTTCGCGAGCATACTTGAGCATCGGGCCGAACTTCACAGTTTTATTGCACTGCGAACAAGGCAGAGGCGTAATTCCTGCACTGTAACCTTCCACCAAATAATCGACAATACTTGCCTGAAAGACCTCGCGGCTGTCAACAATGTGGTGGGGTACGCCCAAATCTTCGCAAATTTTAGCTGCATCGACCATTCCCTCAGAGCAGCACTGACCTTTGCCCTTCATCAACCACAGCGTTAAACCCACCACTTCATATCCCTGATGGTGTAAAATTGCGGCTGCTGCGGAACTATCGACCCCGCCGGAGAGGCCTACAACAATCTTGTTCATGGTTGGAGAGAAATTGCTATTTTACTGTGAGTTAGTTCGATCGAGCTAATTTATTATACCACAAAGATACTACAACTTGCCACTGCTGCTGTTAGCTGAAATTTTAACACTAATATGACTATTCAAAAATTTGTTGTCACCGCCGACCAAATGCGGCAAATAGAAACCAGAATTTTTGCTGCTGGAATGCCAGTCGCAGCTTTAATGGAAAAAGTCGCGGGACTGATTGCTAGGCGCATTCAGGAGCTTTTGAAGGGGGAAGGAAGTTCGGCAACAGATTGTATAACGGATGTAACGGATAGAAGGAATAGGGGAGAATGGAAAAAAATTGACAATTCTCAATTGCCAGTTATCGGCGTATTGGTTGGGCCGGGACACAACGGCGGCGATGCTTTGGTTGTTGCCCGCGAATTGCACTTTCAAGGGTTCCAAGTAGTTATTTACTGCCCGTTTTCTAAACTAAAAGAACTAACAAAAAATCACGCTGATTATGCGCGTTGTTTAAATATTCCATTTGTTGACAAAATTGAACCGCTGAAAAACTGCGATTTGCTCGTAGATGGTTTATTTGGATTTGGATTAGAACGAGAAATTAATAACGCCACAGGCGCAGCTATTGACGAAATAAATAATTTAAACATCCCCGTTTTTAGTATAGACATTCCCTCGGGACTTCATACAGATACCGGAGAAGTTTTGGGTACGGCAATCAGGGCAAAACATACATTATGTTTGGGCTTGTGGAAAATGGCATTTCTGCAAGACAGAGCCTTAGAATATATCGGCATTTCAGAATTAATTGATTTTGATATTCCCGCAGCAGATATTGCAGCAATATTGGGCGAAACGCCAGCAATACAACGCATTACAAAAGCATCGGCAACTCAGCATTTGCCGTTACCCCGATCGCCAATTTCGCACAAGTACACCAACGGTCACTTACTAATTATTGCAGGTTCCCGCCGCTACAGCGGAGCCGCAATTTTGTCTGCATTGGGAGCAAGAGCCAGCGGTGTCGGAATGCTGTCAATCGCTGTTCCTGAGTCGATTAAACCGATGTTGAGCAGTCAGTTGCCAGAGGCATTAGTTATAGGATGTCCCGAAACCCAAAGCGGTGCAATTAGCGAGTTGCCAGTAGCAATTGATTTGGGCACCTATGATGCGATCGCCGCAGGGCCAGGTCTGACATTGGAAGCGGCAATAGCTGTAGAATCTGTACTGGAGAGCGATCGACCTCTCGTTTTAGATGCTGACGGTTTAAATATCCTCGCTCAACTCGGCACAGTTCCGATTTTGTCCGAACGCTCAGCACTGACAATTATCACGCCTCACCCGGGGGAATTCAAGCGTTTATTTCCCGAATTAGCCGACGAAACCGGCGACGATCGAATTGCGGCAACTCAAGCAGCGGCTGAGCTTTGCGGTGCAACGATATTGCTCAAAGGAGCCAGAGTTTGCATAAGTTTGAAGGATGAGGGCGATTCCCTACGGGATAGCTGCGCTTCACGTACCATCACCTACCTCAATCCCGAAAGCACCCCAGCCCTCGCCAGAGGCGGCAGCGGCGATGTTCTCACAGGCTTGTTAGGGGGACTATTAGCAACTGCGATCGCCCGCAAATCCCCCGCCGAATCAGTTGCTGCAACAGCAGTTTGGTGGCACGCTCAAGCCGGAATCATGGCAGCCAAAGAACGGACGGAATTAGGAGTAGATGCCTTTACTTTGACACAGTATTTAATTCCAGCTTTGCGAGAATTTTCTTAGTAAACAATCAACAGGAGTTGGTAGGGTGCGCACCGCGCACCTTTGTATTTTGTGTACCCACCGCGCACCTTACCCGTTGGTTTGTAGTGACGACGGAAGTCCTCATAACAACAGTCCGGACAGTTTTTTGGGGTGAGTGGCGAGGAAAGCTATCCAAGGCTTAAAGTACAGTCATACATAAAA
>NZ_JAUBPO010000182.1:0-8035 GCF_036700785.1 Microcoleus sp. S28C3
GAAGTTTTATCCCTCTGTGGTTGGGACTATATCCTTGAAGCTATATTAAGTGCAACTTCATAGTAAATTGGTATTAGCACTAAAATGTCTCGGGAACAACAAATGTCGCGAGTTTACTTGCGGCTGGGTTTGAGATAGCTTTCCGTGATTTAAAGTAGATAAATCTTAAAAATTTATTAATTATGTTATTGCGAGTCAAACATTAGCTTTCGCGAGCCGAAGGAAAGTAATCGCCAAGGTGAAACGAGGTTTACATTCTGTTACATTGTAAAATTTATTTGTGCCTACCTAACTATCGTTAGTTATTGATTTGGGCGATTCCCTACGGGATAGCTACGGTTCACGGACTTGCACGGCAAATATATTGCTAAGCGTGCGACGATCGGGGGTAGAGATATCGCTGCGAATCAAGTCAGCCATTTTGTATTCTTCTGTTGGTGAATGGCTTCTTAAACATATGCGATCGCCCTCCAACATCAACAAATCAACATAGTAGCTACGATTTCCCTCGCTATCTGCTATTTCGTCTAATTCTACCGCACGAATCTCGCGAGTTGAGCATTCGGTAACATCCTTAAGCGACAAACCCCATAACCGTTTAATGGTCATTTTGCCAAAAGTCTTATCAAAGAGGTACATTTAGTAGTGGTATTTCGTAAAGAATGGAGAAAAGTCGAGGTTTTTAGGAAGCAGCAGAAGTCCCTAACGATGCGTTGTCACGATCGATAAAATCCCCAATCCCACCAATGTGGTTTTCCAACGAGCGAGAAAATGACAATATTTTGCTCGCCAAGGGCGACACTCGTTGTCTCCATGTGTTGTTAAACCGTTCAATATAGCTGGTCTTTCCAGTTTCCTTGCCCACTGCTTTTCGGAATTAGTAAAACTAACGCCGATCGACATCCCCGACTTCTTGAAGAAGTCGGGATCAAAATCACCGATCTAAAACCATTTTTAAGCAATAAAAATCAGCGTTCCCTTGCTCATTTCCAAAGTATCGCCCATTTCCAGACCGTTGTGAAAAGCACCCAAAATCACCTCGCTAGTTTTGCCGAAAGCGATCGCACCGCTAGCATCAATTCCAATTGCGCCAAAATCCCGTTGACGATCGTCAGCTTCAGCAAAAGAACGCTCAAAAGCAGCTTTCAAACTCAAACCATCCGTTACCCGAATCACAATCCGCGCAGCCAAACACTCGTCCATAATGTGTTCGCCAATCCCCGTACAGCTTACCGCCGCATTTCCAGTCGCGTAATTTCCTGCCGGCATCGCCGAGTCGCTAACCCGCCCGATGCGCTCAAAACCCTTGCCACCAGTCGAAGTCCCAGCAGCCAAGCGTCCGTGAACATCCAAAGCAACAACTCCGATCGTACCCATACCCGCCGGTTCCGCCACCACGTCAGCCATTGCTTTGCTAAAATTGCCTTGGCGTTCCTGCATCCACTCGTGCAAGCGCAAATCCGTCATCGGATCGTAAATCGGCAATTGAAGTTCTCGCAGCAATTCCGCCGAACCAAAATCAGAGAGAACCCGATCGTCCGAATTCTGCAAAAATTGAGCAAGTTCGATCGGATGTTGAACGCGAGAAACATTAATCGCCCCGCTGAAACGCTGCATCAAACCGTCCATCAGCGAAGCACTCATCCGAATTTGACCGTCCGACTGCACCACAGAACCTGTACCGGCATTGAATCGCGGGTCATCTTCCAGCAATTGGCAGCCCCGCACCACTGCATCTACGGCACTTGCACCGTCTTTTAGCAGCGGATAAACTTCCTCCAAAACATCGTAAAGCGATTTCCGCACCGCCTCAATTCCGCCTTTACTGTGTAGAGAACTGCCGGCACCGCCGTGAATAACTAGCTTTGGTTGCACTTGTTGCGATGCCATATTTTTTAACCTAAAATTTTTCCTTTGCAATCTTAGCCTCGATCGAGCAAATTACCCTAAATTCTTAATCTTGAGCCGCCAAACGGCGGCGACGACAACGTTCGGAGCAGTATTTGACCTCATCCCAGCAGTCCGCCCATTTTTTGCGCCAAGTAAAAGGTCGATCGCACACCGGGCACATTTTTGTCGGTAAATCAGATTTCGATCGCTGCTTTGCCATGCTAATTTGGACATTACATTAATGATTAAATTTTAATCAAAACAAACAAAACAATCCATTTCTGCCTAACACCTCCCCAAATAAAAATGCTCGAAACGGCATTAGCCAAAATCAGAATAGTCTTAGTAGAACCCGCAGGCCCATTGAATGTCGGTTCTGTGGCCCGCGTCATGAAAAATATGGGTTTGCACCAATTAATTTTGGTAAATCCCCAATGCGATTATTTAGGGGAAGAAGCCCGACTGATGGCAGTTCGCGCCGCCGATATATTGGAAACTGCCAAAGTAGTTGATAGTTTGCCGGCCGCTTTGGTTGGGTGTGTCAGAGCGATCGCGACTACAGGAGACGATAGTCGATCGTTGCCAACACAGCTAGAACAGCCTGCAGACGCCTTGCCTTGGCTCCTAGAAGCCCCCAGCGCCCTAATTTTCGGTCGAGAAGACTGCGGCTTGACCAATGCCGAATTAAACCGCGCTCAGCGCCTGATCCGCATTCCCTCCAGTGACGCCTACACTTCCCTAAATCTCGCCCAAGCAGTCGCTATCTCCTGCTACGAACTGTATCGGGAAGAAGGAAGAAGGAAGAGGGAAGAAGGAAGTTCGGCAACGGATTCTGTAACGGATGTAACGGATGTAACGGATGTCAGGAAGAGGGAAGAAGGAAGAAGGAAGAGGGAAGAAGGAAGAAGGAAGAGGGAAGAAGGAAGAGGGAAGAGGGAAGAAGGAAGAGGGAAAAAGGAAGAGGGAAGAGGGAAGGAAGAAGAAGATGCCTCGTTCCCAGGCTCAGCCTGGGAACCCATATCCAGAGGCTCTGCCTCTTCAATACCCGATGCAACAGATAATTTATCAACTTGTTACCCAGAACAACTTGCAACCAGCCAGACAGAAAATCCCTCTCCTCCGCTCACCAGTGCTCCCTTGGAAAATTTAGAGGGATATTACCAGCAACTAGAAACGCTGTTACTCAAAATAGGATATTTGCAGCAGCACACAGCAGCAAGCCGGATGGAAAAATTTCGGCGTTTGTACAACAGGGCTTATCCGACAGTTGATGAAGTCGCCATGCTGCGGGGCGTCCTCCGCCAAACAGAATGGGCAATCAAAACTTACCGGCGAGAGACAGTTTCTGATACTCTGGATGGGGCGTTGCCAGAAAATCCAACGGATAGCTAGGAGAAATGCTGATAATTGGGGATGTGAGATTGAGGATTTTTTTCACAGATAACTTTTCTGCACCCATTTTTCACCTTCATAACAGGGTTTCTTGACTAAAAGCCTAAGCTTTGGGATAATTTGCGAGCAATAAACCCGGTTGCTGATACCAGGCAGCGTCTGGGGAAAATCTAAAATCTAAAATCTAAAATCTAAAATTGATTGGCTGGCAAGCTGAAAAATCTTAAACTTGAACTTTACAGTAGTGATGAAGGAGTAAGACGTGGCAGAGCGGTTTCCTAAAGGATCGATATTATCGGTGATATCCTCGATATCCTCTCCCAACTCCGGCTCAAAGCAGCCTAAGTCCGGCAAAGCAAGTCAGTCTGGCAACTCGGGTCGCCGCCGCCCTCTGCAACCGCAAAACGGCAATTCCGAAATTCGAGAACCCTCGCCAGAACCTTCGACTTTGCCACCGCAACCAAGCCGCGGCAGCAGAACTAGAGCCAATTCTCCCGAACCTTCGGAAGAATTGACTGCACAAGACTTTTTATCCGATCCCAGATCTGCCATTAACCCGAGAAAACCCAGAACCAGCAAAATTCCCCCGTCGAAGACTCGCCAAGCAGGCAAAAAAGGTCTCGCTGCTGTCGATATGTTCGATTTTCCCGAGCCGAATCGGGAAACTGTCAGTTCGATCGCCAGCAATCCCAACAGCCAGATCCCAACAGCCGATCCCCCTGCAACCCGTGGAAGTCGCCCCAGTTCGCCCCCAGTGCGCATTCCCGACACGGTAATACCCCCAAATGCCAAAAAAGCCCCCGTCTCGAAACCGCGTCCGCAAGCGAGCCAGAGACCGGGGAAACGCTCTGCACCTCAGAGCGTGCCGCCGTTGGTGTACGCTACTCGCTTGGTGATTTTGGGAGTTGGAATTGCGGTGATTTGTGGGACGCTGCTGTCTGTGGTCAATGCTGTGAGCCGATCGTCTGTAGCAGCAGAAGAACAAACCACCACAGGGCAAAAAAACCCAGATGCAGGCGACAGCGCATCTGCTGCACCGGTGACCGGAGAAGTGCTGCAACTGAATCAAGAATTAGGCGCTTTGAAAACGCAAGTTCAGGTTTTAGCAACAGAAAATCCTAGTTTGACAGCCGGAGTATTTCTAGTCGATTTAGATACTGGAAGCTACCTAAATTTTAACGGCGATACTGCTTTTGCTTCAGCTAGCACGATTAAAGTACCAATTTTAGTAGCTTTTTTCCAAGCAGTAGATGAGGGAAAAGTGAAGTTAGATCAGGTGCTGACGCTGAAGCCCGAAAACATTGTGGGCGGTTCTGGGGAGATGCAAGACGACACTCCAGGCAAGAAGTATTCGGCTTTGGAAGTTGCCCAAAAGATGATTGTTGTCAGCGACAATACGGCGACAAATATGATGATTGAGTTGTTGGGAGGTGCTGATGTTTTGAATCAGCATTTTGCAAGTTGGGGTTTGAGGGCGACGGTTCTCCGCAATAATTTGCCTGATTTGGAGGGAACTAATACTACCAGTCCGCAGGATTTGATTAATATCATAGCCCAGATCGATCGGGGGAATTTGGTATCGGTGAAATCGCGCGATCGTATTTTGCAAATCATGCGCCAAACTCAAAACGCTTCTTTGCTGCCGAAAGGTTTAGGCGAAGGTTCAATTATTGCTCACAAAACCGGCAACATTGAAACAATGCTTGCGGATGCGGGGATGGTGGATTTGCCGAACGGTAAGCGTTATTTAGTGGCGGTGATGGTGAAGCATTCACCGGAAACGGAGAAGCCAGCTCAAACATTGATTCGGGATATTTCTCGAATAAGTTACCGCTATTTGAACGGTGAGGAAACGCCAGCCGATTCACAAGTAAAAATTAAAAATTGAAAATTCAACCGGGTTTTTTCGGGCAAGTGTTGTAGACTTTATCAAACTATAAATCAGTTTGTATGATGAAACTAAACATCCGCGTTGCTTGTCTGGTAGTGCTCTCAACTTTAGCCGTTGGAGTCTCCCCCACTTTGAGTAATGCTAATCCTGTTCCTGAATCTGAAACCGACGGCGTGACAGTGATTAACAATAATATCGAACTCAATCGGGCAAAAAACTTAGCCCGTCAAGCAGCAGAAATTGCTAATGGGGGTTTAGGCAACTATCGAGCTGAAGCTTCTATGCACGGTACTTCTAACGAATCGCCGTTTGTTGACAATGGCGATGGAACTTGGACTTTTACTTTTCAAGGGTACAAACCCGGTACATCTGTCTATACTGTAGAAACGGTTATTACGGTTTCTCAAGATGGAAGGGTGAGAGTTGATTATAATGGGCGAATTCGCGAGAAAGCTCAATTTTGAAAAGTTATGCAAACAGCTAAGTAGATTGCCATCAAAAAACAGAACACCCAGAACCCTGACTTTTTTAAGAAGTCGGGGATCTAACAGCGATTGTTCCGCTCCATAGAGTTGGTCAATGACCCCCGCTATGTTTCAATCCCTGATAGGGATTTAAGTTAATTCCGGCTAAGTCTCGCAGAATTAGCTCTATTTTTTCTATTTTCGGTTTCAATCCCTGATAGGGAGTTAGGTTAATTGCGGCTTGAATTGATCGAACTCCTGGAGGTGGTGGGGATGGAAGCGGGTTTCAATCCCTGATAGGGAGTTAGGTTAATTGCGGCGACAACGAAAGCGCCAGCCGGACAAGTAGCGGCAAAGGTTAGTTTCAATCCCTGATAGGGAGTTAGGTTAATTGCGGCTTGATTACTCTGTTACAGTAAGCTTGAATCATTGTTTCAATCCCTGATAGGGAGTTAGGTTAATTGCGGCTCAGCGGACCCAGAAGGAGAATCGGTCAATGATGGCAATGTTTCAATCCCTGATAGGGAGTTAGGTTAATTGCGGCCATGGCTTCCTCTGTAATTTCTTTCCGTGTTTCTGGTGGTTTCAATCCCTGATAGGGAGTTAGGTTAATTGCGGCTTGAGTCATTTTCAACGGGTGCATCTCACTTTTGCAGATACATCAAGTAGAAAGTTGACCATTGAGATAAGCACAGCGAAGAGAAAGGATAGAGGAAACACTCTCGATATTCCACTGCGCTCCCGATAATTTCACCCTTAGTCCAATCCGTTTAATCGTTGATTCCACTGTTCCAGAACCGATAGAACTTAAAGATTCTTCTTTATAGTATCGGTAGTTAACTATTCGGTTGCGATGGAACTCTAAATAATTGCAAAAGGTTTTAAATCCTTTTCTTTTCAACTCTTTAAATAAATTGATAACTTCATTAACTTGACCAGACCATAACAGAGTTTCGGCTTGTTTTAATCGTTTCAATGAACCCCCGGCTTTGTACAAATTTTCTTTCAGATGATACCAATCTAAGATTTCTTGTCTTCGTTGGGTCACTCCAATTTCTTGAAACAAGTTCCAAATTCCGGGATGACCATCCCCTATACAATATATAGGATGTAGCAATTTTTGGCTATTACTCCAATCAATTAAATCTTGATTACTTTGAAAAAATGCTCCGCAATAAACATTATCTAAACACACGGCTTTATAATCTTTCCAATAACAGGGCTCACCCTTGTTTTCGTTGCGTAGCCTGACTTTACCTCCATCTAAGGTAATTTCTTGGACTCCTTGTTTAGATGTAGGCAATTCAAATTCTTGGCTATGAACTAATCTCTGTAAGGTACTATGAGAAACTGGGATTCCTGTGAATGTTTCACTCATCTTTTTCTCCTTTTTGATAAGACTCGTTGGCGCTGATTATCAGAGCGCACTTTTCCATCATTGGACTGAGTTGACTATCAGGTTTTAGCCCGAAATATTTCGCCTGATTGTCTGTAATATTCAGCAACCCGACTAATGATTTTACGGTTCGCTGTCTTCCTGTTTTAATTCCTGATACTTTTGAAAAAAAAACCTACCTAGTTCGGGCCCAACTTCTTTTAACATTTTTTGACGTAGAGAGTTTTCGATACTTTCAAAATTTGAAAGTTCGGTTGAATCTGTATTTCTGTAAAGAATTTCTGCTACCCCTTTTAAGTGTGCTTTTAGGCATTGTTGGTCTGAGGGTGTCATTTTTTTTACCTCATCTTTTTTCACAGTTTTACTAGCTTTTTCATTTTAGCCCTTTTTCATATATTTGCAAAAGTGAGATGCACCCTTTTCAACAAGCCTGTGCTAAATTTTTACTGTTTCAATCCCTGATAGGGAGTTAGGTTAATTGCGGCTCTTTTGCTTGTTTTCATTATCACCAGTGTTGTTGCCTTATGTTTCAATCCCTGATAGGGAGTTAGGTTAATTGCGGCTTGTTTCGATTCACTTACAATTATCAAATTTTGCCTGTTTCAATCCCTGATAGGGAGTTAGGTTAATTGCGGCAATTGAGCGTAATATTTACTGTAGTCGATATTATGTTTCAATCCCTGATAGGGAGTTAGGTTAATTGCGGCTTGATAGTCCGATTCCACAGGAGATTACACCTCTCATTTGAGTTTCAATCCCTGATAGGGAGTTAGGTTAATTGCGGCCCGTGGACGCTAATCATCGGCCTGCTGTTTTTGTTGTAACTGGTTTCAATCCCTGATAGGGAGTTAGGTTAATTGCGGCAAGTAGCAATTCCGAAAAACTTAATTGACTGATATTTGTTTCGTTTCAATCCCTGATAGGGCAATACGGTTTACTTAAGGTCGAACAAGTGATAAACTATATATGATATACAAAAAGTAAATCAAGTATAGTGCCGTA
>NZ_JAUBPO010000183.1:0-7995 GCF_036700785.1 Microcoleus sp. S28C3
TTTATGTATGACTGTACTTTAAGCCTTGGATAGCTTTCCTCGCCACTCACCCCAAAAAACTGTCCGGACTGTTGACGGAAGTATCAAGACTTTGGCAGAAGCTATCGCTCACTCTAAATCGGGCAGTAGAACTATCAAAAAAGGAAAACTTGCTGGAGTAGGAAGCGAAAACCAGCTCATATCAAATCCGGTAGCATCGTCGGGCGTAAAATCCAGTTCAGGGGCGACAATCGCGCCAAACCATTACAGGCTAATGTTTTAGCGCTTGGGATAACTTCATAAATTTGGGCTGACAGACTAAATAATCTCAATAGAGTAAAAAGTGCTTAGTTGTGATAAAAATGTGATAAAAACGAAAGGTCTCGTTAATACCACAAGACCCCAAGTGATAATATGCTACCCTCATTCTATCACAACATCCTCGAAAAATATCTCTACTCACAACAGCTATTTACGCTTCAGATGCTCGCACAAGTTGTTACAATCACAGCAACAAGTTAGAAGAGAATGATTAGCTGCAACCCTGCCATTAACCATCTTACAAAATAGTCGCCGCCGTCACCTACAACGTTTTTTGGCGTTGCTGGATTAAGGTATGATAAGCGCGATAGAGCAATCCTAAATGAGCCGTAAATTTTTTACCCCACCCCAGCCCTCCCCTTACTAAGGGGAGGGAGTAAGAAATTCACAAATGATTTAGGATAGCTATATATCTTCATCTCACTCGCTCGTAATGATTAATTGAATAGGGAACGGGAACACTATTAAACTTAAGATGTTGTTTCAACATCCATAAACTGACGACCGCAATCTGCACAAATGTGATGAGTGTTTACCTTGGATCTTACCGTTCTTACAGATGTCTTGGGAACAGCATTCAGGACATTGCATCAGGTTTGACCTCCCTTTATAGCACCATTATGCAACGCCGAAAATATTTCCTTCTTGCTTGTTCCCTCTTGCTTGTTCCCTCTTCCTTCCACATCCGATATTAATCACCGACTTCCCCGACAACCTCCGCAGCAGCCAGAGTTTCGAGCCAGAGTTTGAGCAGCAAGAACTCCGCCCGATCGCCCAACACAGTCGCAAACACGCCGTCAGCCCCCTCAGACGCGTCAGAAATCCACGTACCGCGCAGAGTCACTTCTACAAAGTCAGCATCAGCAACACAAAGGGCGATCGCATCGTTGTCGTCTCGGCGGGCCTCAGATTCCAACAGAGACAGCGCCGACAAATTCGCCGGCAGCAAAAATGCCGCAGTGCTCGGTTCGACGCTGATGCTTTGACCAACTCGCATAGCCAGCACAACTCGCAGCGCCACTAACTGTTCGGGAGATTGAGCCAAACGCTCGAGGTTAAAGCCCGTTTCAGTGTAAGTCAACTTCAGCATATTGACAGCCCTAAATTTGAAATTGAAAGTTGAAAATTGGTAATTGAAAATTGGTAATCGGGAATTTGGAATTGGGATTTAGGGCAGATTTTAGATGAGAATTACGCATCAATTTAAAATCTAAAATCTAAAATCTAAAATCTAAAATTCTTCCCATTCCCTATTCCCCAATTTGGTATTCGTGCCAAAACAGTTCGGCAAAAGCAACAGTGGGGTGTATGGGGGCCTTCGGCTTAGTTCGCAGAGACATTCCAGCTTCTACGGGAGTTCGATCGCCCTTACGGGAGTTGCACCGTTCGCAAGCAGTCACCACGTTGTCCCAAGTATGCGGGCCGCCCTTCGATCGAGGCATCACGTGATCTAGCGTCAAATGCCGGTTGCTACCGCAGTATTGGCAAGAATGAGCGTCGCGGCGCAGAACTTCCCGGCGATTGACCGGGGGCACTTTCCACAGGCGTTCCCTGTTGCCAAAAGTCAAGCGGATTTGTTCGGGTACGTGGATGCTGCTGCTGGGCGATCGTACCAGCCAGCCGTTGCCAATGCTAAAATCCAGAGGTTCAGCCTTGCCTGTTACTAACAGTACGATCGCCCGTTTGATGTTGACACGGCTCATCGGTAGGTAATTCTGAGAAAACACCACCACAGATTGCCTCAATACATCAGTTACTACGTTCACGGCTTGCTCCTCCTCGTCAATTTGGGATTTTAGATTTGGGATTTTAGATTTGGGATTTTGAATTTTGGGTGCTTCATCAGCATTGGCTACATCTGGTTTTTTGCCAGTTCCCCAAGCCGATCGAATTTTTCAAATATCAAATCAAATGCCCCCGCTTCTCTTACTTAGAAGCGGGGGCTAGAAAAACTGCTTTCATGCAAATTTTCATCCTGTCTTGGTACAGTCGTTTAGCTGTACCTCCCGCTTCGCGTATCTCGATGTGGCTGTGCCACTTGCAGACCGTGCCGGTCTACCTCGTTGTAATTAATTTCTGCAATTTGTCCTAATCCACTATAACCGTGTTTATTTATGCCCTGGCCCGCCCACGAAGTCGCTGAAACAGTCGCAAAACCCGTGCTAAAGACGTGCCGTAACGACTCGGAGCGACCCGTGGGGCGATCGCACTTCAGTTGATAGGTGGAGTAGGTGGGGAGAAATTTCACTGTAGGCAGAAGGTGGTTAAGAGGCTTTCAATCTAGCTGTAAACATACTACACTGATATTACACATATGTCCACCCGTCACGGAGAAAAAATTATGCATACCCTACCTAGAACCTCAACCACCGAAATGGAAGTCACCAGCATTCGACTCGAAAGAGAACTCAAGGAGAGACTTAAAGAGCTCGCGGGCAATCAAGGCTATCAAGCTTTGATTCGAGATTTGCTCTGGAATTACGTGCAGCAGAAGTCTGGAGAGTATCGGCAGATGTTTTCTCGATCGGATATTCGAGCCAGCATTAATGCCACAGCGCAGCAGGAGGAACGCTGCGCGCTTACAGGAGAGTTGATTCGACCGGGCGGGCCGATGTTATTAGGCCTGACGATGCACGGGGAAATGGTGCCGCTGAGTATAGGGAGTATGGCTGGATAAACCAGTTTATCGAAAATTTGTCAGAGCGATCGGCCTGGGGCCTTCACCCCAGGCGCTGAAGATCGTACGATTTTAGATTTTAGATTTTAGATTTTAGATTGGGGAATGGCTTATAAGATAAGGGTTTGGATCGCTGGTCTAGAGTTGCATTATTTTTGGGAACTGGTATAACAATACTTCGGACAGTTTTTGATTGCAAACCGTAGAATAAGGGTTTCAAGGCTCCAAGGCAATCGAGCTACCAACGGAAAATCGAGGGTTTCAGACTACGAACTAAAACAGTCCGGACTATTGGTATAAAATTTCGCAGTCTTTAAGCAATATCTATTTAACCAACCACGAAAACGCGTAACGCGAAGCGGCGCGTTTTCGTGGTTGGCGCGAAGAAAGATGGAGAAGAAGATAGCTAATGTCAGCGGTTCGCAATTGTGGTAACGCAGATGCGGATGCTCCAAAACGCGCGGGCTAATGCTAAACTTTCCATCGGGCGTGCCGAACAGACGATCGTACATTTGATGAAAAAAATTAAAGTAATGCTGAAAAACCGCTACTTGACTGCTGCGAGTTCGATCGCCCTTCTCACAATTATTGCCGGCTGCGCAGCTACTGAATCGCCCCAACTTGCATCTCCCTCTCCTGTAGCTGAATCTTCCCCGCCGCCGGTTAAACCAAGTCAGCCTCAGCCCTTAATAATTTCTGTTAACAATCCAGAAACCCCCACAAATACCAAAATCCAGCAATATCTCAACGGGTTGACAGCACAAGGTTTTGCCAAAGAAGACCAAGGGATCTGGATGCAATCTGGCAATACTTTGTTAGCCAATCATCAAGGTACAGTTCCTCTGTCAGCCGCTTCTATTACCAAAGTAGCAACATCTCTGGTAGCGCTGCAAGAATTCGGGCCGGAACATCAATTTATTACCTTAATTGGTACAACAGGAAAAATTGAAAACGGCGTATTAAAAGGCGATTTAATTGTTCAGGGAAGCGCCGATCCGTTGTTTGTTTGGGAAGAGGCGATCGCCCTCGGTAACGCCTTAAATCAAAAAGGCATC
Source organism: Microcoleus sp. S28C3 (assembly GCF_036700785.1). NCBI lineage: Bacteria > Bacillati > Cyanobacteriota > Cyanophyceae > Oscillatoriales > Microcoleaceae > Microcoleus > Microcoleus sp. S28C3. The sequence continues at coordinate 4,033 of NZ_JAUBPO010000183.1, forward strand.
AAGCGAGTCACTGGCAGTTTGATAATTGTCGATAAGTTTTACATGAATTTTGAACTTGATCCCCTCAAATCTGGAGAATTGCTCAAACAAGGATTGAACAGTCAAATCTGGCCCAGCGAAGCCGCCGCCCAGTATCAAACACTACCTCCAAATACGCCGAAACCCCAAATAGAAATTGAGGGTACTGTAAAAGTTTTGCCAGCACCTCCCAACGGCGTTCAGCCTTTAGTAAAACATTATTCTTTACCCCTCGCCGAACTGATCAAAAAAATGAATCAGTACAGCAACAATCTCATGGCAGATATGCTAGCTGATACTGTCGGCGGTGCTAAAACAGTCGCGGAAAAAGCAGCAGCAGCAACCGGAGTTCCTCCCGCAGAAATTAAACTCGTCAACGGTTCGGGATTGAGCGAAGAAAATCTCATTTCTCCCCGGGCTGCTTGCGCGTTGTTTATAGCTTTAGAACGCTATCTTCAACCTTACAGCATGACAGTTGCTGATGTCTTAACTGTAGTTGGGAAAGATAAAGGAATACTGTCAGAACGGCCGCTTCCCAAATTAGCAGTAATCAAATCTGGCACATTGGATAATGTTAGCGCTTTGGGCGGAGCGCTGCCAACTCAAAAACAAGAAACAGTGTGGTTTGTGATTATGAATCGCGGGGCAAATGTCGAGACATTTCGCACTCAGCAAGAGGTTTTGCTGAAAAGCTTTTTGAATGAGTGGGGAAGTGTTCAAGTTTCGCCGCCGGAATTAACGCCAAATCCTGCTAGAAATAGTAAGGTATCTCGCAGCGAAATTGTTCAATAAACTGTTGTGCATTTAATTTGTATATTCCGGGCGGGCTAGAAGCCCACCCCACAACAGAGTGTGTAGGGTTCGTCAGCACAGAAGTTTTGAATTTGCAGCTAAAATAATGCAAGCTGATGCACCCTAGAAGTACAAACTAATTTAATAAGGTGTTTTCGCCCTAGCGACTACAATGCCGATCGCACTTTCGCCTCTCCTAATATATTTCTGCAAGTCGTAAGCAACTGTCACCTCGCCAGCCGGCGAAGCGTGAATTAAACCCATATTGCCGTCAGCATTGCGGTAGACTAAACCCGTGTGGGTGACATCCAATCCTTTAACCTCCGTGGCTACCGCTACAATATCCCCCGGTTTTAACTGAGAATAAACACTTTTTATCCTATTTGTCGGGATGTAATTAACAGTAGTTTTGGCTAAGTCTGCTTCTTGGCTGACAATGCACTGATAAGTTGCTTCGTCTTTGACCATTTGCGGGTAACTGCTGCGGTGCTGGCTCATGAAATTTAGTGTTTTCTTCATGGGCACTCCGCCTAATTCAGCGGTGATATTTTCCACTGTTTGCCGTTTTTGATTGTCGTTAATCCATTCGGAAAAATAATGCAATCTGCTACAATAACCGTTGATTTTACCGTTTAAATACCGCTGTTCTTCTATGCGATTTACAAAATTTTGATAGTCGTAATCTTGTACTGCTACGCCCCTGGCGATCGCCAAAACGGTTTCTACAAACAAAACGCAATCAAATTTATTTAAAGTTACAATCAACTTTTCTTCGCCGGATTTGTCCAGCAAACCCTCGGCGTAGGGCTTTCCTAGGAAATTATCCGCGATCGCCTGAACGATTTCTCCGATCGGTCGATCGTGCAAATTTTGTCGTTTTGCATACTGTACAACCTTTTCAAAACGTGCTATGTCTTCGGGTTGTGCAGCAGTTTCTCTCTCCGTATTATTTGAGTCTGGTCGTCTCGCCAGCACTTCCAGCAATTCGGAATAGGAAATTTCCGCTAAATTGTTGAAGTCCCACAACATACTCGGAAAACTGGAAACAGTTTGCTTGTTTGTTATTTCCAGATTTTTGCTTTCTCCCGTCAAGGAAAACGCTACATCCGCGCCCTGTCCTGCTGTTTGTCTATCGACAACATATTCCGTAGCAGATTGAGACTGAAATGCCCAAACATCAGGTATCAAAGAATTATTCACGCCGACGATCGCACATCCCAAAACAGCCAGACGCCAAAAATTTCTCATGTTTTTCAAAGGATTTTGCTTCAACTCAGTGCTATCCTGAAAATTTTACAATTACTCGAAGTCTCAATCAGCCTAGTAGACAGATAAAATTGGCAACAGCGGACTAGATCGATACACTTGTCATTTAGATGCCGCCCTATTATAAACTGATCGTGCGAGTTTGATAGCACAAAACTGTAATGCAAGTAGAACGCCGACGCCGCCCCATCGGGCCCCAACGCCCAATCGAGTCCCGACGCCAAAGCAGCGAGCGTCCAGTCCAGTCCCGACGCCAAAGCACCGAGCGCCGAGTCCCATCTCGTCGCCCAATCCAGACCCGACGCCCCATAGACCTCTTGCAAAAGTCGCTCTCAATTCTTGAAATTCTCTGGGTTAATCTGCGTTCATCTGCCTGGTATCTGCGGTTGACCGAGCGAGCAAAAATTCATGCAACAGGTCTAATCCAATCCCGACGACGCCAAAGCAGCCAGCGCCCAGTCGGACGCCGACGCCAAAGCAGCGAAGGCCCAGTGCCATCTCGTCGCCGAGTGAGGACGAAATTTTCTCGCTTAAAATACCGTAACATCCTGTGCTTAATTGCCGGGGCGATCGCGATCGGTTGGATTATCACAATACCGTTCAGAATTCGCCGTCCCCCTGAACCGCCAGTCATTTTGCCTCAACAGGTCATCTCGCCTCAAGAACCACTATCGCCACCGACAATTCAAACATCGGAAAATTTAGCCGATCGTCAAAGCGAGCCTACCTTTAGCTACAATATCAAAACACCTCCCAATCCAGTTTACTCTCAAGAATTGCAAGGGATTGTTGATGAAGCTGTGAAGATTGCAACCAGCAAAGGACTGCCTGCCGAACGGCTATCAATTAGCTTATTTGATGTCAGCAATTCCCAAAGTCACACCTTTGCCGGATATCAAAATCAAACTCTCCGATTTCCCGCTAGCGTTGCCAAATTATTTTGGATGGCAGCGTTTTACGCAGCCATAGAAAAAGGCCTCATTACGCAAAGAGAATCTGCCTTTAAAAACGACCTAGAGCAAATGATTCGCATCTCCAACAACGATGCTGCCAGCAGGCTTTTAGACAAAATCACAGATACAAAATCCGGCGGACGGCTCGCAGGAGAAGAGTTGCAAACATGGCTGAAAAAGCGCACTCAAATTAACACATTTTTCCAGTCAGCAGGCTACAATGATCTTCGTATAAGCACCAAAAATTATCCCATATACTATTTAAGACAAGAAGGGCCAATCGGTCGCGACTTGCAATTGCGGGGCGATGCTTCTCAGCCGATTCGCAATCAAGTAACTACCGACCAAGCCGCCAGATTAATATATGAAATCTATACTAGACAAGCGGTTTCTAGCGTCGCCAGCCGCAAAATGGCTTACTTGCTGACTAGAGACTTAGACCCCAAGGCCTGGAAAAATGACCCTAGCAATTCGATACAAGGATTTCTCGGCGAATCTTTACCAACTAATATTTATTTTGGTTCCAAAGTAGGCTATACCTCCAAATCCCGCAGCGAAGCGGCATTTGTTAGAACTTTAGACGATCGCGCGATTTATATCTTAGTTGTTTTCGCAGACGATCCGGCTTATGCCAAGGACGAAACAGCATTTCCAGCAATTTCTCGATACGTTTTCGACCGGCTAAACGCTCGCGGCCCCAGCATTTTGCCGTGATATCTAATAGGGCGGGTTGACTGTTGACTGTTGACTGTTAACTCTTAACTCTTAACTCTTAGTCGAAAAACTGAATGATGGTTAGATCCAATCCGGTAGCATGGGAATTATTCATCTCTCTGTTCTCTATCCTATGTTATTTCGTAACCGTTCAGGGGGGGTAGGAGAGTGAACGCAAAAAATGGTGTTCAAAATCTGGTAAATTAAATGACATGGAACA
>NZ_JAUBPO010000184.1:0-7270 GCF_036700785.1 Microcoleus sp. S28C3
ATAAGCTCTGCGTTTTGTGAGGTGTCATTTTTGGGCGCTCGCACTCTCAATTCATCATACCCTAATTCAGCAACGCCGATGTTTCCTCTAAGTTATTATGCTAAGTGGCAGTTTTTGAGCGATTTGATTACTTAGAAGCTTTACTTTCAAGCTCAAATAAAAGCCTTTGCGTTTAGCAAAGAAGGTTGACAGGTTCCAGCTGTGTTTTAAGCTTAATTTTCTGTCCGCTTATTTGCTGCTTAATGGCTTCTAACTTAGAGTTCCCTATAAGCTGGAAAAAATAACAAATTTAGTAGAAGTAAAAAAAATATTTATAATTTTCGGTTTAACCCAATAAAATCTATCTTATGGGACTTGACTTTTGGCTATTTTTAGGTTTTACGGGAATATCGATAATGAACTCTGCACCTTGACCTGGTGCTGAAATGCACTGCACTTGTCCGCCATGTTTTTCAACCACAATTTGATAACTAATAGACAACCCCAAACCCGTTCCAGAACCAACGGGTTTGGTTGTGAAGAATGGGTCAAATAGTTTAGTAAGCACTTCTTCTGTTACGCCAGTTCCATTGTCAGCAATGCGTATTCTTATCCAATCGCAATTTATTACTTCAGTCACGATAATAATCGTGCTAGATTTTTCCTTAATTTGTGTTTGTGGCAGATGGCGATCTTCTAACGCATCGATCGCATTAGTAAGAATGTTCATAAATACTTGATTTAATTGACCTGGGTAACACTCTACTAATGGCAGTTTTCCATACTTTTTAATTACCTGAATTGCTGAACGATCGGCCTTTTTATTCAAACGGTTTTGCAAAATTAGCAGCGTACTTTCAATACCCTCATGTATATCTACTGATTTCATATCTGCTTCATCTAAACGGGAAAAATTTCTGAGTGACAAAACGATTTCGCCAATACGGGTTGCTCCCAGTTGCATTGAAGAAAATATTTTAGGTAAATCTTCCAGTAAGTATTCAAAATCGATTTCTTCGATATAATCTTGAATTTCCGGCTTAGGACTATGATTGCTGTGTTGGTAGAGATCGATTAAATGTAATAATTGTTCGCTATATTCCTTAGCGTGGTTTAAATTACCATAAATAAAGTTGACTGGATTATTTATTTCGTGAGCAACACCAGCAACTAATTGTCCCAAACTAGACATTTTTTCAGTTTGGATAAGTTGTGCTTGAGCTTGTCTTAATTCATCCAAAGCTTTTTGTAATTTAATTGCTTGGCCTTTTAATTTATCATTTTTTTCGCTTAGTTCAAATGTGCGTTCTTCCACCTTTTCTTCTAGCGTGCGGCTGTATTCTTCTAAATTTTTATAAAGCAAAGCATTTTCTAAAGAAATAACTATTTGTGTAGAAAGAATTTTAACGATTTCTAAACGAGCCGATGTAAATGCACCAACACTTAAATTATTCTCCAAATAAATTATGCCAATAAGTTTATTTTGATTAATAACTGGAACACATAAAATGGACTTAACTTTAGTTTTAATGATATAGGAATCTTTGATAAATATTCCCTCTTGTGCGGCATTATTTAAAACAATATTCTCTTTAGTTCTGGCTACGTAATTTATTAAAGAAACAGGTAAATTTTGGTTATTATCTATAGATGTCGATGACCACAAAGTTATTTTTTCTTGTTCTACAGTACCAGTCGCTTTGAGCGTTAAAATACCATCGGTTTCTAAAACAAGGCAGCTAGTTTGAGCGCCAGCATTTTCCATTAAAACTTTTAGTAATTTATCCAAAAACTTATCAAGTACAATTTCGCCAGCAAGAGCTTGCGATGCTTTGATAATAGTTGCTAAGTCTAAAACATCAGCTTTAGTTCCTAAGCTGGCAGAACTTGTCGTAACAGTTAGTTCTCGACTAGAAGTTTCGTTAGACGTTAAAGATAGTAATTGCGGGTATCGTAATTCCAAATCTTTAACTTTTGCTATTGCTCCCCAACGAACATAACAATAGTATGAATCTACTAAATATGTTTGAGCTATTTTTTCTCTTCCAAGACTGCGGTAAAATTCTGATGCTCTTTCATTTGCTATTGCTTCTTCGTGAATATAACCTTGTTTCCTTGCTCCTAGAATTGCCCGATCGTAATATTCCATTCCTGGTAATATATGCCCTAAAAACTTAGCTTTTTCTGCTTCGATTAAATAATATTTATGTTCGTAATTTCTAGGAGAACATAACGACCATTTTTTTAATTTAATTTGGTTTAATTCTACTTGTTGTAGGTAAATTTCTCGCTCTGCTTCTTCTAAAAATGAACATCGTGCAAGTAAAATCATAGAATAGTAAAAATTTTGTTCTCCTGTATGTATTACACCAGCTAGATAACCAGAATATCGCTCCGCTAGCTTTGCATAACTAACTGCTTCTGCGTAGTTTTGAAGTAAATATAAAAATATTGATTTGGAAAAATAAGTAGAAAAAAGTAAAGCACCATTGTTTGATTCAGTAAAAATAGGTAGCATTGCTTCTTCATCAAACAAATTACCGATTGCTCTACATTCATTTTCGTTTTTATTTAATAACTTCAAAACTAACTGTCGCCAAATTATAATAGCCAAGCTAAAGTAATTTTGTTTTAAATTAATTAAAAGATTCGTATAAATAGTTTGTTTATCACATACATCATTTAGATACTCGCCTACAAAAAAAGGATAAACTGAAGTATAAGTAGCCGCGTAACTAGCATACTCTAAATCGCCACTCTCTAAACCATATTGAACGGTTTCTTGTAAAGGCTCTATGGTTTCTCTAGCATGGCTTACCCAATGTTTGATATGACCGTAGAATAATTCATATACTTTAGCTTTAACTTCTTTAGCATTGAGTTTTTTCACTAAATTTATTCCTAGTTGACCGAACTGATACCCAATTTCAATATTATCTATTGAAGTACAAAGGATCAGTCCATAAAAAGTATAGGCGAAAGCAGATAGTGATGAATTTCCATGTCTAATGCAAATATTGACCATCGTAAACACGATCGGCGGTAAAAGTGCTGGATTCATTACATAAGCAGGTGTTATCGCTTTAACTAATATTCGCATTGCTGCAAGTTTATCAGGGTCAGTCATTTCTGGTAGATTGCTTAAATTACCAATATCTAATTCTTCAGGCAATTTTTCAACTAAAGGTTCTCCTAGCATTTCCAGCACTAACAACGATGTGTCAAGGGCTGCTTGCATCTGATTGAGAGAAATATAAAATTGAATTTTTATTTCGTATGTTTTGACTTTTTCTAAAAACGAAGTAGCTTTTTTTAAAACAATATCACCAAGCGAAGTTGAACTTTCAAAATTGCCATTTAAATATTCTATTTCTACTGCTTCTATATACAGAGAAAAAGTTAATTTATAATTACTATGCCAGCTATCTTCCGCAAGTAATTTTAGCCCGAAATTTAAGTATCTCTGCCCGAGTTCATAAGCTGCTGCTGCCTTTGCTTTCCGCGCAGATAACAGATTTAATTCAGCTAGCTCTTGTTTGATTTCTTCACTGGTAATTAACTCTATAGCGATATTTAAGTGATTGACAATATCAAAAATTTTATCTTCTATTTCTGTTGTTTTAGTATTCTTTAGCAATAGTTGACCAACTTTTAAATGAATTTCTTTTTTTTGTTCTGCTGGAATCAAAAAATAAGCGGCTTGTTGAACGCGATCGTGCAAAAATTTATACTCAATATGAGGTAAACTACTTTGGTTTTCGATTTTTTCAACTAATGATGATGACGTATTTAAATCATCAGTCAAAGGAATTTTATAAGCACCGCTTAAAGGAAAAATAAAATCTTCTTGAAGTGCTTGCCAAAGCTCGTTTGCTGTAGATGATAAAGATTTTTCATTAACAATTGCTAAATCGTTTAATGTAAATGTATTACCAATACAGGCTGCCACTTTTAAAGCATTTTGCGTATAATTAGGCAGTTTTTGAATTTTGTTAACCATTAATTCAACAACATTATCCGTAATTTTAACTTCTTTAATTTTTTGAACATCCCAGTGCCAACTACCAGCGTTCAGATCGAATGAAAGTAGGTTTTCTTGGTAGAACGTTTTAATTATTTGAGTTACAAAAAATGGATTTCCAGCCGTTTTATTAAAGACTATTTTCGCTAGAGAAAAGGCTGTTTCTAATTCGCAGTGAAGCGTGTCTGCAATTAATTGATTAACTTGAACAGTATTTAAAGGTTGTATATCGATCTGATTTACCTTAACTCCAGCTTTTTTAATTTCATCCAAAAGAAACATCAATGGATGAGTCTCGTTAACTTCGTTATCTCGATAGGCTCCAATTAACAAAAAGTATTGACTATCTAATGACATCATTAGTAGCTGGAGTAATTTTAATGAAGCAGAATCAACCCACTGTAAATCATCTATGAAAAGAACTAGAGGATGTTTTTGAGTGGTAAAAACACCCAAAAACTTTTGGAATACTAAATAAAATCGATTTTGTGATTCTCCAGGTTCTAATTGAGGAACAGGTGGTTGCAGCCCAATAATTAATTCCACTTCAGGAATGACGTCAATAATAACTCTGCCATTTGTACCCAAAGCTTTTAAGAATTTTTTTTGCCAAAATTCGACTTTTTCTTTACTTTCAGTTAATAGCTGTCGTATCAAGTGCTGAAAAGCTTTAATCATTGCAGCATAAGGAATACCGCGTTTAAATTGATCGCATTTTCCCGAAGTAAAATAACCCTTTCGCCGCACAATTTGTCGATCGATTTCACTAATCAAGGCTGTCTTGCCGATTCCTGAGTAACCGGAAACAAGTATCATCTCACTCTTACCTTGACGGGTTCTTTCAAAAGCAGCGTTTAAGGTAGCAATTTCTCCATCGCGACCGTAAAGCTTTTGGGGTATTTGAAATTTAGCAAAAACATCATGCTGACCGAGAATGAAATTTTCAATTCTTCCATTAGTTTGTAGTTGAGTTAAGCACGCTTCCAAATCTGCCTTAATTCCATAAGCGCTTTGATATCTATCTTCCGCAGTTTTGGCTAGTAATTTCATCACGATATCAGATATTACTTTCGGGATAGTTGGATCTAGTTCATGGGGTAAAGCTGGTATTTTGGCAATATGACTGTGAACGAGTTCCATCGCATCTATAGTTGGAAATGGCAACTGTCTAGTCAGCATTTCATAAAATGTGACACCCAAAGAATAAAAGTCAGTACGATAATCAATCACCCGATTCATCCTACCCGTTTGCTCTGGGGACATATAGGCCAAAGTTCCTTCTAATAGATCGGGATTGCTGACCAGATATTTTTCTTGCGTAAGAAGTGATGCAATTGAAAAATCTGCGATCTTTACTTTTAATGTTCGAGCATTAATAATGATGTTATCTGGCTTGATATCTTTGTGTATAATATTTAGTTTATGTACTTCTTCTAAAGCTTTAGTTAATCCAATTGATATTTGCAAAAATAAAAATAAATCTATAGATTTACCAGACCGAATAAGTTTTTTCAGTGAGTTTCCACCAAAATTTTCTAAAACTATAGCTATATAATTGTTAGATTTTTCTAGGCTATAAGCTTTGATAATGCCTTCTGAATCTAAGTCTTTTATCAATTCATACTGATGTTGAAATACATAAATATCTTGAGTGGAAGGATAGGCTTTTTTAAGAACTTTAATAATAACAGGTTGACGATCTCGAATTCTCCGCGCTTTATAAACCAGAGTTATTAAACTATCGTGAATTTTTTCTAAGTATTCATAACCTGCAATAATAAACATGGCTTTTTCCTGGTTGTTAGCAGAAAGTTTATAATTTTTATAATCGTAATTGATTTATCTTAGTTTTGCCTCAGTAATTTTACGGTTTCGATCCTACAACTTAAATATAATTTAACGTGAGTTCGATGGAGTGTGAGCGCTTGGTTGACATAGTGGATGGGTGGACGATCGCTTCATTGACGGGATCTGCGAGAGCGGGCGATCGCTTCATTTGTGCTGGCATCAAATCTCAAATATTGAGGAAATTAATAATAAGTTAAAACTGTTAAAATGTAGTGGATTCGAGTTTAGAAACTTTAAAACTTTGAAATCAGATCTTTGCTTTCTTGGCATTTTCCTAAAGATATAGCACTTCTTCAATTGGATAATAGTTCTTAACGAGCCACTTTGCTCTCCAACACTCAGCCAGAAGAAGCTGGATTTTTCTGGCTTTGTACCATTCCTCTATCTGAGCTAGTGTCTGAGCTTGCTTTAGGAGGTCATCGCTGCGCAAGCTGGCTATACGTTGGGCAATTTGCTCGCCTATTTCAGGGTTTTTTCGATTCATTAGGTAACTGGGAGTAAGTGGGAAAAACAGGGCAAAAGTAGCTCCGGTCGTTTACTGCCCAATTGTAATCCCTAATTTCAGAGCCGGATTATTTGCCCACCACTGCGCTACGTTAGTATAGATAGAGGTCGTCCTGGGGTCTTTATGCCCCAACAAGTCCTGCACTTGCCGCAGTTTTGCCCCAGCTCGCAGCGCCAGCGTTCCCGCCGTATGTCTCAAACTGTGGGTCGATATCGTGCGCCCCGGCGTGTCTTTCAGCCCTGCTTCCTTTAAATATAGAGGAAACTATAGCACCTAGCTGGTATCGCTTGCTCTCTGTGTAACAGAGGAATAAAAAGGTTCTTAGCATAACAAAAAAGTAAATAGAAAAAAACCAACTAATTACTTTGCCGATCGTTCTCATATTACAACCTTTCCTGACTCTAATGATGCTTGCTATGTAACGAAATGATTAACAAACATTCATAGCTCGCCATGCCTGTTGCAATCAAGTCTCCACCAGTTTCGTAGACAGCCCCGCAATCCGCCACCGGGAGTCACCCCGACAATGTAGGCATCAATCTCAACGCTACCCACTCGGTAAACATGCAACTGCGAGAGGTTCTGCTTTAGAATGCTGACCAAGTTCTGAAAGCGCTGCACCGTTTCCCGTTCCTCCCGGTCGTGCCAGTCTTCTTGTGCGGTGGCGATTGCAAAGAACTCGTCAATCGTCCGCAGTTCTACGGGAGCATCGGGTGGATGATTCGTCAGTTGCAGCAGCTTCGCCAGAGTTAGCTCTCCTTGTGTCTGCCAGCTAATGACTTCAAAGGGGGCGTCGGATTCGCGCTCGGAAGAGCAAGCCGTTTGATGCTTGTTTGAGTTCTGGAGTTTAGACTAACCGCGCCTCAAAGTGCGGTTAGTCTAAACTCCCAATAGAAAATTTTACTTACGTCTCCTGT
>NZ_JAUBPO010000185.1:0-7162 GCF_036700785.1 Microcoleus sp. S28C3
CTGTAGGAGTGAAAATTGTCATCTCACACTTTTTTGATTATAACCGATAAGTCATCAACTTATTTATTTTTCATTCCCAAATTGAGCAAATACCCGACGTGCTGCATCGGCATCCTCAGCGCTGACTCGACCTTCATCTGTTGCCCATCTGACAAATTTGCGTATCATCAGAGCGAGACCGTGGGGAAAACCTTCGAGGTACGGTTTCACGTGCTTCTGTAAGGCATATTGCAGGCACATATAACTTAAACTCACCAGCCTGAGCACGTTGGAGCAACTGAATAGCCTGTGGACTTTGCAAGTGTGCTGGAGCAATAACATCGACTACCCAATTTGTTTCCACTAAAACTGCCTTGGGTTTCACTTTGCACTCTTACTCCATCTAGGGCCAGCAGCCCTCACTTCGCCAATTCGGAGAAGGCTAATTATTGGTTCGCCAAGTAGGTTTCTTAAATCATTTGGGAAGTTGTCCATACTAGCAGTCAGCTTCAGTTTCTCAAGCCATCGCTGAACTCGCGATTCAAACTCCATACCAGGGTTTGCTTTCCATTGTTCATCTGCAGGTGGTAGCAAAGAATCTGGAAGTTTCGCTTCACCAACTACATCAATTGACTCACCATTATACTTCTCTAAGGAGTCGCGGAGGAGAATCACACGCTCACCAGTTACGACAAGTCCAACTGAACAACCAATAGATGCCATAGTGTGTTTAAGCTGTGCAATAAGTTGAGCGTTGATACTGAGGTCTTTCAGCTTTACCTCAACGATCATCAAATATTCCCCATCTTGGCTTGTCACAACAATATCTGGTTGGGATGTTTTTATCATGGCATTATATCGCAGCAAATTTATTGGCGATGCAGTAAATCAACGACTAGCCTAGGCTTTGCGTAACAAAATTATAACTTGAGGGCATTCTAATTAGGTCATTTAAACGTCAATACACGGACAATCAATTGAGCTACCAAGTTGATGGGACAGAAATTTTAATGCTGATTTCTTCACCCACAGCCTCTAGCCCTCGATCCCCCGACACTACAGCAAACGGGCGATCGCACGCCCCCGTTCTCCCCATCTCAAAATTTCCTGACATTTTTATAGCTAAAACGAAGTCATTACGAGTATGATTTAAGAACAAGCAAAAAAGAGACCCGCCATGAGGATAGAAGAAATTCCCCTCAACCAGATTCGCCGCCCCCTGCCGCGAGTCAACGACCAAAGCAAAGTAGCCGCCCTCATGGAATCCATCCGCGAGGTAGGTTTAAACGAACCCATCGATGTGCTAGAAGTAGATGGTCAGTATTACGGATTTTCCGGCTGCCACCGCTACGAAGCTTGCCAGCGTCTCGGTTTAGAAACTATCCGCTGTAAAGTACGCCGAGCTACCCGTGCCGTGTTGCAGATGCACTTAGCCTGAGCCTCTCAATAGAAATTCACGACAGGCAAACATTCGATCGCCCAAAGCTTTCTAAGATATTCGATCGACAATCACTACTAACAACCTAAAAACCTATGACTGCCAACAACCACAAACAACATCTTTACCCCACCCGCATCGATATGTCAGCCGCCACCCGCTCTCAAGTAGTCGGGCTGCTCAACGCCACGCTGGCAACGACTCTGGACTTGAAAACTCAAGTCAAACAAGCTCACTGGAACGTTAAAGGCATGGACTTCTACCAGTTGCACTTGCTGTTTGACGAAATGGCAACAGAACTCGAAGAATACATCGATTTGGTTGCAGAACGGGTCACAGCTTTGGGCGGTTTGGCTGTAGGAACAGCCCGCACAGCCGCCGCAGATTCGATCCTGCCAGAATTTCCTTTCGACATTTTAGACGGGAAAGAATACGTGACCGCTTTAGCCGATCGCTACGCACCCTACGCCCAACACCTGCGAGTCGCGATCGACAAAGCAGCGGAACTCGGCGACGCCGATACAGCGGATCTGTACACCGAAATTTCGCGGACAATTGACAAGCGTTTGTGGTTCCTAGAAGCGCATTTGCAAGGTTCTGCGACAACTGCAACAGCCTCCGCCCGGGAAAAAGTAGCCGTCAAATAGCAAGCTTTCAAGAATTGAACTTGCATCTTCATAAATTGCGAAACTGCTGTGGGGCGGGCCGAACAGCCCGCCCCAAAAATGTATTTCGTTAATGCTCCTGACAGTTTACGATCGAGAGTATGTCCATTTATTAATTTGGATGAGTTTTTCGTGACTGCCAATATTCCAGATTATGCTCCTCAACTGCAACGCCTGATGCAACAGGCGGGGCTTTCGAGCGATCGAGAACTCAGCCAAAAAGCAGGAGTTCCCGAGATCCAGCTAAGTCGCCTGCGTCGCGGCTTAGCCCTGCAAACCCGAGCCCACATCCTGCTCAAAATCAGTCAAGCTTTGCAAATTTCCTTAACCGAACTGCTCGCAACATTGGCGCCAGACTATGTAGAGTTAGAACAGGCACCATCAACAGCCCTAGAACAAGAATATCAGCGCCTGCAAGCTTCGATCGAACACCAGCGAGAATCTTTGATGCAGGAATTCCAGCTATCTAGCGTGCAAATTTTAGAATCTTGGATGTTGCAGTGGCCGACTGCTGCGAGCAAAGCTCAAGAAAATCACCACTTGCGGGCTCAAAAACTACTGCCCTTGCTGCGGCCAGTCGAGCAGTTATTGGAGCATTGGGGAGTGGAGTCGATCGCCCCAGTCGGAGCCCAGATTCCCTACAACCCCCAACAGCACCAGCTCATGGAAGGAACAGCCCAGCCCGGAGAACCCGTCAAAGTCCGCTACACAGGCTACAGACAAGGCGACAAACTGCTCTACCGCGCCAAAGTTAGCCCTGTTTGATTAATACCAGAAGGCATTCGGCAGAACAAAGATTGTCCCCTCTCAAAATTCGCTCCCGGCGAAGCGCTGCGACTCCGATCGGCGTTACGATCCGCGACGAACACCATCTTTTGCACTCAAAACTATTCTCCCGCTCTCAGGCTCTGGCGCTTTCCCCCTTTCTTATTTGGCTCGGAGTCCATCTCGCAGCTATACTAGCCTAGTCTGGCTAGAAATTCTGACATTCCCACCGCAAAATATGAGTCCTGTAGTTAAAATTATTCAGCCCTCTGGCATTTTAGACGGCACCAAGGCAAGTCAATTCCGCCAAGAGATTAGCGACCTAGTGGAAGCGGGAGCCGATGTGGTATTGATAGACTTCACTGATGTGACATTTATGGATAGTTCTGGTTTGGGCGCTTTAGTCTTGGCGCTCAAAACAGTCCGGGCCGCTGGGAGTCAATTAGTTGTCTGTTCTATCAACGAGCAAATCCGCATCTTATTTGAACTCACCAGCATGGATCGAGTTTTCGAGATTTTTCCGACCCGCGAAGCCTTTAATAGCAAAATTCCCTCAGCTAACTAAATCTTTTGGCTGCTGCCTTCTTGCTATTTGGTCGCAGATGCGCTGCAAGAAGTCAGTTAGCCAAAGTTTACCTTGAGTAAAGACCAATCATCATCAAAAACTGCTTTAGCGTTCAACTTTTGAATGTAGTTCAAAACCAGCTCTAACTGGTCGGCACTTGCACCGTTGTAAGCTGCTAACAGGTCAACGAAAGGGTCAAGCCCCCAGATATTGCCGTCAGGTTGGTGGATCTCGTATACCCCGTCGCTAAAGATGTAGAGAGTGCTCAAATCCTCGACATCGCAGCAATTATCGACATAGGGGGCATCGGGGAACATCCCGACCGGCATTCCGGGGGTTTTTAATCGCTGGATTTTAGCAGTGCTCGCAGGGGACTGGGAAATCAACACCGCCGGGGGATGGCCGGCGCTGGCATAAATGAGCTGCCGAGAAATGCGGTTGTAAACGCCATACCAGATGGTGAAATACTTGTCATTTTGGTAGCTCATCTGGAAGGTGGTGTTGAGGGCCCGCAAAACGTCGCTGGGTTTGTAATAGTCTATGTTCGGGAGTGTGCGCGATCGCAGCAAATTCAGCACGGCCACAGAAGGCAGCGCCGCCCGCAAACCGTGACCGGCTACGTCGAGCAAGTAAATCGCCAAATAATCGGCATCTAGCCAGTTGTAGTCGAAGCAATCTCCCCCCAACTGCCGGGAGGGAATGAATTTTGCCTCAATGCTGAAAGGTTCCGTCATCGGATCTGGCAGCAGCGATTGCACGTACTCGGCGGCCTCGGCTAACTCTGCTTCCAGACTTTGCTTGGCTATTTTCAAATCTCGGCTGAGTTGGTGCAGCCTCAATCCCGCGCGTACTCTCGCCTGTAACTCGTTGAGTTCGATCGGCTTCGAGATAAAATCGTCGGCACCTGCGTCGAGCCCTTTGACTCGATCGGCGATCGAACCCAAAGAAGTCAACAAAAAGAATTGTGTAGTTGACAGCTCCGGATCTGCCTTAACTCGACGGCAGACATCTATGCCGGTCAAGCGCGGCATGATCCAATCGCAAATTATCAAGGCCGGACGCAATTTTTGCGCCTGGGCTACACCGTCTTCGCCATTACTTGCTACTGTCACTTCGTAACCCTGTTTTTTCAGGGTTCTTCTCAGCAGTTCTTGAACGGCCGTATCATCGTCAATAACCAGAATTTGAAACATGGGCACTTAGGTACTACAAGTTTTTCAAGGTCTGGGGGTCATTAAAAATATATCCTGTCAGCGCCCTTGTCTGAGATTGAGTATAGTCTATTGACACTCTCAGGTCTTTCATACACGATCAATTCTTCATTCAACGAGCTGACACCGCTTGCGACAGGATTACTCCTGTCTAAGTAGAGGTCGCTCTCTCCAGAAGCCTAAATTCCGGTATGCGCTACCGTACTCAATTAGTTCTTGACTTATAGTTAGGTTTTGTTCAAATGTAGCTTTCCTAAACAGCAACACCGTGTTTGTGTGACCGATCGCTCAACCAATCCAGTTAAGTTTTTATGTTGTTTAGTTATACTCACTTTTAGATCGATTACGATCGTACCACACCCAGCATAAGACGGATAAAAAAGAACACGGGGACTCTTCGTCCCTTGAGACGTTCGGCGAAGCGAGCGTCGAGCCGTCGCTTGGAATCCGGGCTCGATCGGGACAGGGTTTTCAATCTCCCAGAATATTTCTATAACATCGCTTTCCAGGTAAATGCTTTTGCCGGCCAGCCATCAAGTTCAATTTACCTTGAAATTTGAGGCAAATTTTGGTTCGGTTGAACTTCACCCCTAGTTTATACTCAGAATATAAACTTTTATGGACTTTTTTGGGCAGCAGGGACGAATTGACATCTGGGCGGGACTTCTGTTATCGTAAATACCTAATTAGTCGATTTGACATTTATTTTCCTAGCAGCAAAAGCTAGTACGATCGCACTCCCATTCAATTTTGCCCGGTTTTACATGGCAAAAGAGCCGATCGAGAATGTGGAAAATGAGGCTGCCAGTGAATGACTGCGATGGGTGATTTGGGTGGTAGCAGTTGCCGGCCTTTGGGCAAAAAAAGTTAAAAACGTAAAGTAAAGGCAATACAACATTTGTCTCTATTTTATGGAACTATAATTTCAGTGGCAGAGCGTGATTGAATTAAAAGGTTCCAAAAAGTTGCAAGTCCTAAAGAAAGCGGATCTTCAAGTCAATACTGGTCTGAGTGCTTTAGACCGAGTTTTGTCATGGTTTGCACAATTGTACGAGCAGCGAATTCCCACAAGTGTGTGGATACGCTGTCAGTTGGCTTTGGCTGAGGGCTTTACAAATGCGGTGCGTCACGCCCACGAGGGCAAACGGCCGGATTTGCCGGTTGACATTGAGGTGGCGGTGTGCACTGAATCAGTAGATATTAAAATTTGGGATTCGGGCGCTGCGTTTGATTTAGAGCAAAAAATTAAAGATATGTCGGAAAAAATCGATCCTGAAGCTTCAGGCGGCCGGGGTCTGAAGTTGATGAAAGACATCGCAGACAGTCTCAGTTATACGAGAACGGCTGATGGTCGGAACTGTTTGTCGATGGTCAAAAATTATTCGCCCTGTATCGACGATCGAAAATAACACTAATATTTTTAGCGGGTAAGGGTTGAGGGTAGCCCCTCAACTTTTCCCTCAGAACCCTAGCTGACTGTTAAGCTGCGTAGCAGTTTATTATATTTTGATTTGACTGCACCGCCCTAGATACTGGCAATTCCCATAGCATCGGTATTTCCGGTTCTTCCGTACTGAGAGTCCTAAAATATTATGGCACTGCCGTCCGAAGCAGATTAACTCGCAAATGAGGTAATCTCGGTGAGAGTCCCTATTGGCTTAGATTTTCTCAAACGGTTCACAGGCTGGGATGAGGCAGAAGTTTTATTTTTTATTTGAGCAAATTAGTTGGCTTCTGATCTAGGTAAGATTAACGAGAGAGCGGATTAGCTGGAGAACCAATCCGAAAAAGGATCGTAAAAACATTATCATTCAATAATAAACGATTCCCCAAAACATCATCACCATAATCATATTGCTTATTTTGCCAATTCAGGGATAGGGTAGGAGTGTTGTAGTTATTTTCCAGTTGCCAACTTACACTAGCACCGTAGAGAGAGCGAGTGGAGTTTTTATCGATGGGGGCGATATAACCAGACAGAGTGAGAGTGCTTAGAGGACGGATGGTTAACTCAGCCAGTAAGCGATCGTCGTAGGAATTGGGTAGGATATCACCAAAATAGTTGGTCAAACCAAGAGAAATAATTCCCCAATTCAGGCGAGCGCTAAGGGCAACTTCACTGGCTGGTGAAATACTAACTACATCACCAATTCTTGTTTCTCGATCGAGAGCATAATTGAAGCCAGTTGATAAGGTTAAATTTGCCCGCCTACTAAAGCGAAAGGTTTTGGCTACACTCCCCCAAATTTGGCTGTAATAATCGCGATCGGGGTTGAGATAACCAATCGCACCGCCACGAAAACTCCAATTGTTTAGCGTGTTTCTAGTGTAATCAGCACCGAGGTAGAGTTTGGGCTTTTCTGAAGCAATCACACCCGTATAGTATCGCAGGATATCTTCACCTCCCGTCCAGTTTCCGGTAAAGCTGAGATGAGGATAGTAAGAGCTTTTTTCCCTATAGATAGGGCTTGCTGAATAATCGATCGCAAACCAATAACAGGAGCGATCGATATCTGAAAGCTCAGTTAAAGATAAGTTA
>NZ_JAUBPO010000186.1:0-7148 GCF_036700785.1 Microcoleus sp. S28C3
CTGCAATGAATGATGAATACATGATGCTTCTTCTCAAATCCTTTTGTCAAGACTGATTGAGATGCTCTTACCCTGGGGGATAACCTCTCATAGCGTTTGCCCATATTGGGAAATTCGGCGACAAGTTTACATTTTTGACGAATTGCATCAAAAAGCTCCCTGGCTGCCCTGGAACTATTGCCAGCAATGTACTCACAAATGTCATTCAAGTCTCGGACGGCTTCATCTGAAAATGTATAACTGTTCATCCCCCTGACTGTTCTCTTCGATCGATCTTTTCTTGAATTTTGGCAAACACAAGTTCTCCATCTGTCACTTGTCCCTTAGCAATTTGTGCAGTTCCCACTGCTATTTTCTGGCGGAGTTCTTCGATGCGTTGTTTTCGTTCTCTTAAAAGTGCGATCGCTTCTCCAATTAGTTCTTCAGCGCTGCCATATTTTCCGCTTTGAATTTGCGCTCGAATAAACTCTTCGTATTCCGGCTTTAAGACAATATTCATTGACTTGCTCCTTTAAATCACAGAAAGGTTACTGCACGATCGTGACATCTTTTGTAGATTAGCTTAGCACAAATATCAACATTCTCAGAGATTGTGGCAGACCTAGAGTCGAGCTTGAAAAAATTATTGTGAATCGCGGGCGATCGCACTTTTCGCCAACCTCTCTACAACTTCCCAATTTGTTGAGCAAACCACATCGCAGCCGTCCCATTTCCCTCACCCAAAAGTTTCAAAGTATCAGACAGCAAAGCAATTGGCAATCCCTCAAGCGCACCCGAAATTTCGCATTCCTGATATTTCCCGTTTTCCTGCAAGCGAAATGCCAAAACTCTCTCGCCCTTAATATCTACTACCCAATACTCAGGAATTCCCAAAGCGGCATACAACCGCTTTTTTTCATCTAAATCGCTGGCCAAAGTCGTATCGGAAGTTTCTATCACTAAATCGGGAATTCGCGATTTATTTAGATTAAGTCGGCGCGGTTCCCCTTTTTGCCATTGGATAAATTCTCCGCCGACATATAAAATGCGATCGGGCGCACCTCCTCCCACCTTTGGCTTCTCAATTACACATCCACCCAAATCATCGAAAGCTTGTCCTCCTTTGCTGACAAACCAGGCGTAAAATACCAGGGTCAAGAGGTTGTTAAATCTGGCGTGCTGAGGCCCTTCATTACCCATGTCTATCCAAAGATATCCTTCATAAAAAAATATTCTCGCTTCCTCCAAAGAAGGATCTTCGCAAGCTGCTACATAATCTTCCCATGTGGCGGCTTGCCATTGGGGAATTTCTCCCACTTGAGACACGATGAATTTTGCAGTTGTAGAAGTCATGATTTAAAAGCAAATTGAGGATAAAATTATCCTAACTTAGGTTGATATTTATCTGCTGTGGTAATTGGTATTTAGTAATTTGTCAATTTTTCTAGCCCCCCTTTTTTAAGGGGGACTCAGATTATTGTGCTTATCGAATTGCTGTGGGCGCCGCAATTGGTACTTCTAAGTCTGGTTGCAAGTCAAAGACTACGACAAGCGTTGCTTGAGGCATGAATTGACGCAGACACAGCAAGAGCCCGTCAGCATCCGATCGACTGCGAAATCGCCCCACAATCGCCCGCTGCATACTGGGCATGAGTTTGGCGATCGCCCAAGGGTAAAGGCGTTTTTGGTACGCTATCGCCCCAGGATTCGCTGCGAATCCCTGTTGATAACCGTTTTGTGTCATAATCGTGTTGTATTCGTAAGGAGTACAGGAAAGGGCGTTAGTAAGTCTCTTGGCGGGAATGTACTAACGCCTCTACTACTATGATTAAACATCAAACAGGTCATTTCCGTCAACTATTAACGGTAAAACTTAACGTTTTCTCCCTCAAAAGGTTCGGTCAGCTATGGATCTGAGAGCCTTAAGAGAACGTGCGGGGCTGAAAATTATAGATGTAGCACATATACTAGAATGTGCGGAATCTTCAATTCGCAACTGGGAAAAGGGTCGAACATTGCCAAAAATGGAAGTTTGGCAAGTATTCCGAATGCGGGACTTGTATCGATGTACCGAAGCGGAGTTAGTGCTAGCAGTCCGAAAGTCAATGCCGACGGAAAAAAAAGAACAGGAAAAACCGACGGAGTAACAATACTGATGAAGTCTTGAATTGTTTGCAAAAGTGATATATTTTTGATTTGTAACCGCAGATGAACGCGGATCAACGCGGATGAAAGAAAGATAAATTGAGAATGAGTTAAGTGGCGATCGCACTTAATTACACATCACAAAATCACTCTTTTGTCAACACAAAGACACTTCCTTCATTCCCGCGCCCGATCCGCAAATCGCTATCCAAATAAGTAATATCCAGCCATCCCTGCTGTTCGCGACTATCGAACCCAAAATCTACAGCAGCGAACTTTTTACCCAACTCAATCTCATTGATAAACTGGACTGGAGATTCATAGCCAATCAACCTGCTTAAACCGAAAATTGACCGTTCAAACTTCACCTGCACTCGCCGTTCCGAAGTGGCCTCAAATGTCGCCGCCACGCTGACAATTCCTTCTAAGTAAGGCAAGCCGTAAAGTTCGGCAATATTGTAAATTTTAGATTCTTTGACGCGGATAGATTGATAAATTGAACCCAATTTCACCAAAGGAAAACCGTCAAGATTCAGCAGTGCGCTGCTGGTGGTGTACAATAACCGCCAATCGCCATTTAAAAGCTCTGCGGCTTCCACAGGGCGTGGTGTGGGGTTGTAATCTTCCAATTGGGCGATCGCGCTTAAAATCGCCTGTTTGTCGCTAGCCGTCGCCAGCAAACCGCGATTCTTGCCAGCTATTATCTCTAAGAGTGCAGATTTTCTAAGCATAGTTTTTTAGCAAGAGAAATGAATCAGGAAAAAATATTATTGAGTTCGCGTTCAATATTATTTATAAATTACGCGACAAGTCGTTTTTAGCGCGCTTATTCTTGGGTCTTTTTGTGCGCAGCGTACACCCTACATTAATTAATGACTAATAACTAAGATACCAAATTTCATTAGATAGAGCATCGTCCGATATAGGTATGCTAATTCTTGCTCATTTTTAACGTAGCGTCTGATAACTTCCCCCACGCTGACAGCACCTTCTTGCTTAATTGTATCCAATATCTGCATCTGAATGCTAACAGATATTCTCCGATCGTCACCAAAACTGGTAAACCAAATTGTCTGTATCTGCTGTAAAATTTCTGGTGTGGCGATCGGCCCTAAACTCAGCATCATCTCATTGCTTAAAGTTCGAGTCGCATAATGACCCAATACCCGAAACGGATCGTCGCCCAGCGGATAAGGCGGCTTCCCGGCTTTTACAGGTGCTGACTCTGGTGCCCCAAGGCGAATTTCTGCTAATTCCCGCCACAATTGTTCGTAAGCTGCAATTACTACTTTCCAATCATAAATTTCCCTTGCCCTTTGTCTGGCATTTTCCCCCATCCGCTTTCTCACTTCGGGATTTTCAATTAATTTGCACAACGCGCGGGTGCAAGCATCAATGTCAACTGCTGTGGCGAGGGAAGTGTGACCCATGTAAGTCGGCCAATTTAAGCTGCCGTCGAGATAATTTAGCGCTAAATCTAAACAAGATTCCGGGGGCGGGATGAGTGTGGGAATGCGGAAGCCGTCTATTTCGTGGCGTACAGATTCTTTGTATCCGTTCCAGTCGGAGACTATGGCGGGCAGTCCGTTCGCCATTGCTTCTATTGGCGTGAGTCCGAAGGTTTCTTGAATGTTGTCGGAAAGCGAAATGAAAATGTCGGCCGCCGACCAAATATTTATTCTAATTTCGGGCTGTCTCCCATCTAAAAAAATAGCATTTAGGGAAGGACAAAAGATTTGCGCGCTATTTTTAAAGTCGGGTTCTTCTCTCGGATCTTCGATCCAACCTGCTTGAATTAAGTGGATTTTGGCTTTTGTCTGTTGTGCGGCGGCCTCTAGGGCGATGTACATCGGTACCGGATGAGCTTTTGCAGAAAAAGTCAATCGACCGACAAATAACACAACAATATCGTCGGGAGAAATGCCGAGTTCTTGCCGCAGTTGGCGGCGACTATTAACTGCTTCCACACCCTGGGGAAACGCGCTGCAATCCACTCCTAGGGGAATAATCGGCAATTTGACTAAAATTTCCGGTTGACCGCCGTTGCGCTGCGCTAAATATTCAGACCACTCCCCCATAACTCCTTCTACTGCTGTTTTCGCGGCGGCAGAGGTGCAGATCAGGGCGTCCCAAGGCTGCATGGGTGCGGTTATCAAATCGCCGATCGCCCCCATGACATATTTGGTACCGATGGTGTGAGTAACGCCGCAAACGCTGTAGGCCCGCTGATCGACAAATCTGCGCGCCCAAACCATCTGCGAGAGGGCGGGATCGGGTCGGTAAATTGTGCCCGGTTGAGAGAGCAAATCCGGTCGTTCTGTGGGAATCCAGCGGACTTTCCGAGGTTGTTGCAGCCAAGGTTGGATGTGCGAACAAAACTCCTTAAAGGTTGTTTGGCTGTCGGCGCAACAGTAGAGAGAGTCAGCGGTTCCGTGTTGGACTAAGCTTTTGAGAAACCCTTCTCCGGCTGAATGACGCCCCAGAAGTTTTTGCCCTCCGGTGTGGTAACCCTCTTTGTTGTATAAAACCGCCGCCGTTGTATCCATTCTGAGATTTATTGCGCAAGAGTTGACTGAAGAAGCCAGAGGGCTTTCGGGATAAGGCTTTGATAAAAAACCAGGAGACTGTTCTGAATCAACCGCTTGCCCGTTAACGAGGCTTGGAGAAGAGGATAGCCACCTGTCCCGCGATATCTTAAAGACGACCGTCTGGGATTACAATGCTTAGGGCTAAAGAAGGATTGGCAAGAGCGGATTTTAGTGTTATCCTGAGGCCCATGATTGGGGGCGATCGCCTTTTGGGTCTCCCATCTTATCCGATCCGGAACCAAACAGTGCTTGTGGTATAATGCTTTAGCCTTGCTAGATGCCCGATTTGCAAGTGCTTCATCAAAGCAACAGTCCGTCGGCAAAACATTACCTCTACTCGATCGCGTCTTTGTCTTTAAAAACCGAGAATCATGTACAACCCATCTCTGCGTCAAATACCTCGCCACTTGCCTGCGGATGTAATTCCATTAAAGCAGCAATCTTCTCTTTTAGACTGGTTGGAATCTAACAATCGCCTGTTAGCAAGGGATGTCCAAGAACCGGACTATCTGCACGAAGAAGAAATTTCAGAACTAATGGCAGTTGACGACAGTCCTTACGATGATTTAGAAGAGGAAGTTGAAGAGGATGCGAGTGTAGGCGAGGAATAACTTGTAGAAGGGTGAAGTAATCAACCGGAAACAGGGAATAAAAACTAAGATATTTCCCAATCTCCTGTATCGCACCCTATTCCCCAATTTTCAATTGCTTGTTCTTAAATGGTGTGTGTTGAGGAGTGTTATGGATAACTTTGTGGATGAGAAAATTTCTTTTACTATGCCTTTCAAACTTACAGGCAGGAATTTATTCCTGCTGCTGGGTTTGGGGCTCGGCATTGTCGCGATCGGTTTAGATTTAGCAGCGGGTAGACTTTTGAATGGGCCTGCATCGCTATTTATGCCACTAGCTGTTTGTGCTGTAGTTGCATCGGCTGTGGGCTATGGAGTTGTGCCTTTACTCCAGCAATTAAAAGCAGGACAAATAATTCGCGAAGACGGCCCCCAAGCTCACTTAAAAAAGGCGGGAACGCCGACAATGGGAGGCATCTTTTTTGTGCCCGCAGGGGTCGCAGTTGCTTTGCTTTGGTCGAGATTTAACTCAGATGTTGTTGCCGTATCAGCTTTAACTTTAGCTTACGGTTTCATCGGCTGGATCGACGACTGGCAAATTTTGCGCCGCAAGTCGAATAAAGGTATTTCACCTAGGATGAAATTGGCTTTGCAAGTAGGTTTTGCAGCTCTATTTTGTCTGTGGCTGATGTTCCGCGAACCAGCTATTTCTACCAGCATTGCTTTGCCTTTCGGTTGGGTATTGCCTTTAGGTTTTCTGTTTTGGCCGCTGGCTGGTTTTGTGCTGGTAGCTGAAAGCAACGCTACTAATATTACCGACGGGATTGACGGGTTGATGGGAGGTTTGGGGGCGATCGCACTTTTGGGATTGGGCGCATCTGTAGCCTCAACTTCGCCAGAATTAATGATATTTTGCGCCTGCACCAGTGGCAGTTGTCTCGGTTTCTTAGCACACAACCGCAATCCAGCCAGCGTGTTTATGGGCGATACAGGTGCTTTAGCTTTGGGCGGTGCGTTGGGTGCAGTAGCTTTATTAACAAATAGCCTTTGGATATTATTAATAATCAGCGGGATTTTCTTTATTGAAACGCTGTCAGTAATTGCTCAAGTAGGTTATTACAAGGCTACAAAAGGGCCGGATGGAATCGGCAAGCGTCTGTTAAGAATGGCTCCGCTGCACCATCATTTAGAGTTGTGCGGCTGGCTAGAAACTCAGGTTGTTGGCATTTTTTATCTAACTAACGGGGTGTTAGTTTTAATGATTCTGATGTTGACTAGCAACAGTTGAGAACGGATTGAGTGACGGACTGCACAGGGGATGTAAGAGATATTTTCTACTATTTCAAAGAAACAGGCAAGATGCCTGTTCCACAAGAACTGAATGGAGTTGTGGAACAGGCATCTTGCCTGTTTAAGGCTAAAGCAACACGCTTTTGGGCTGAGCCACATTTCTTAGTCTCTTAGAGAGGGACTTCGTTTCTGTAGTAAGTAACAGTTTCAACCGCTGAACAATCTATAATATCCCTAGTTAATGCAATGGAAATCAATAAAGTCGTGGGCCATATTGGGAGAATTGTTTCATTTACAAGCCTTCTCTTGCTGGCTGCTAGCTCAGTTTTTTACTGGAACCTCGTTAGGCTCGGTTATGCTGTTCCAATTCCCTACATTTTAGACGTTTTTTGCTTAAATAACTGTCCGGCTGATGATTTAAATATTTTGCATACCCAATTCCCGCCCGACAATTTATTAAACTATGACAAGTCGCTAATAGAAATTTTAGGCGAACCAGATAATACCAATTCACTATGAAGGTACACTAAAATCTAGGGTAAAAGTAGAGGAAATCCAATATGGCGAACAAACTTCA
>NZ_JAUBPO010000187.1:0-7126 GCF_036700785.1 Microcoleus sp. S28C3
TTGCTGGTATTTATAATTATGAACTTTCTTTGAAGATAAATTAGCGATCGCCTGAGAATTTCGCAAGAGGTCTATTTATTATCCCAAACCATCCGATATTAATTCGGGCAATTACCTGACGGGGTGACAACCCAGTCATCTAGCGGTTTTGACGGGGTTGTCACCCCGTCAGGTGTACGACCCGACAGGAGCTGTCATCTCAACTAAACTCTCATTGATGTTGTCGATCGCGTGAATCTCAGGGAACTGACGCGCTCGATCTGGACAATTGATGCTATGGGGGATGCGATCGACACAGCAATCGCGCCTCCGGTGATTTATGACGCGCCAGAGCTCTCGCCCGCGAGTCCGTCTTTCGTTGCCTCCTGAGCGTGAGGGAGCGTGCTTGGAGCCTCGCGTTGATGAAGCTTTTGGCTCTGGCCACCAATAGAGGGGAGGCTGCTTTTGGACTTGCCACAATAAGGCTTGTTCTACATCATTGAGTAGAGGGTCCCGATCGGTATTTGGCAACGCGGATCTCCGAGAGAGTCTGGTTCATAATCGTTGTCTCCCAAGACTCGCTTCATAAATCCAACCGCGACTATAACCTGTTACCGCCATTACTTCTGCGGTGGTTTTCCCGCAAGCCAGCAGCCAAATAATTTGGTAATGATGGGCCCTCGTGGTTGTTTTGGCCTGACGGAAACGAGCCATCAAGCTCTTATGGGATCAGATGAGGTGCGATCGTAATTCGTCTTGGCATTCTCGATCTGAAGGGGTGGTGTTTTTCAATATCGTATCACTGTCAATCGACCGGACATGATATTAAAGGATGTGCAGGGGTAGGGGCGATCGCGTTTCCGTGTTCGCTAAAAATATTCTTTAAACAGTAACGAAACTTAGTTGGAGGTCGATTGCCAAAAAGGTTCGGGAATACCTTGCTATGCCCCGCCCCATCGCTCTTTTTTCCGCGCTTAACGCCTAACGCCATCCAAGGTTTAGGAATAATATCCGCTAAAAGTGGAGGAGAAAAGACCGGATTCTGAATCAAAAAACAGTTCCTTAATTGATATGGCTGGGGCTATTCACAATGGCTGTTCTTCTTGAGCAGGCGGCTCTTCTGGCAGCGGGATAAATTCTGTCTCTTGAGGAACCTGAGCAAACCGTCCCTCTCTCCAATCGAGTTTAGCTTGCTCAATGCGCGAGTGCCGGCTCGAAACAAAATTCCACCACTTATGCCGCTCGCCGACAGGTTCACCGCCAATCACAATACACCTAGCCGTGCCTGAAGCAGAAATGTTTGCCGATGTGCCTGAAGTTAGAACCGCCAACCGATGCTGTTCTAAAGGCACTCCATCGATCGCAAGCCCCTCTGTCACGCTGTAAACCGCTTGTTCGCTGTAATTGCCCGGTAAGGTAAATTCTCTTCCAGGAGTCAGTTGCACGTCCAGATAAATCATGGGCGAAAATATTTGAACTGGGGAAGTGCGACCATAGGCATCACCCGCAATCAGGGTGAACGAAACTCCTGTATCCTCCCAAGTAGGCAGATCGGTTGCTGGATGGTGCCGAAACCAGGGGTCGGTTTCTTCGTGTTCGTCGGGAAGTGCTATCCAGGTTTGGATGCCGTGCAGGATGGCTTCTTTACTGCGCTCGTCCTGGGGCGTGCGTTCGGAGTGGACAATGCCTCGCCCTGCCGTCATCCAGTTCACCGCGCCGGGACGGATTTCTTGAACGCTGCCGACACTATCGCGGTGGATCAAAACCCCTTCAAACAGGTAGGTGACGGTCGCTAAGTTGATGTGTGGATGCGGTCTGACATCCACGCCGCGACCGGGTGGAAACACCGCTGGACCGAGATGGTCAAAAAAGATGAACGGGCCTACCAGTGCTAGAACGTTTGAGGGAAGCAGGCGGCGGGCTTGGAATCCACCCAAATCTTGAATGTGCGGCTCGATGAGATGCTGGATGCTATCCGTCATAATGTTGATGAAGTTGCCAACGCTAATCGTCTATGTCAAAAGCATTATACAAAAAGCTATCCCTAGAGAGTTATATAAGTGAGTTGTCTAAGCTTTTCTAATGGAAAGCTGTTGTAGAGTATCGAGTTCTCAACCAGCTTTCTGTTTACGAGACGATGGAAAGTTCATCAGTGACTTGAATCCGACCTTTGACCAGGGAGCGAATCAGGCGATCGAGCGAGCCGCGTTCTTCTTCGCTGATGGACTCATCGAGGATGGCAGCCATCATGCCGTAGCGGTCAGCTTTAGTAAGGCGGTGAGTATCGGTGACAGTGGCGATTAATTCGTTGATAGCGCCGGGGAGAAGGTTAACTGGAGACATGGGATTGTTTTGAACTCGACACCTTAATCATCTCCTGGTTTCTCCGGAGAGCAAGTGATGGTGCTGGTTTTTTTCAGTGATAATACTGAAAGTATTGGGTGAACCAAGTCCGTGTTACAAGTGATGGAAGTCACAACATTGAAACCAATGCAGCGCTGGAACAATTGGCGGGACTTAAACAATGAAATAAGAGTAAAGAGCTTATAATGTATATAGGATAAGGATTTTACGTCAAACTACACCCTTGAAAGAAACCACGCCTGACGCCATGCCCCCTTGCTTTGAGCAATGGTGCGATCGGTTCGATGATGTGTTTAGCCATCAAGCCCAAAAAAAGGGTTGAGACACTATTTGGGGGGATTATTGGGTCCTGCGCGAGCGAAAAAACTTAACACAGATGTCAAACAACGCAGTAGGAGTGGTAAACCACCAATTCACCATTTTATTGACAGAAGCGACTTACTAATGCCCTCGGAACCCAAGCGACAGGAGAAGGGATAATCACAACTTATTCAAGGGCGTAATTGGGTGGAAGTATTTTACCGTGAAGCTCTCATGTTGGTTAGGGTTAAAAGAATATCAAGTGAGAAGCATAAAAAGCCTTCACAGGCACTTCATATTAGTTTTCGGCGCCTACAGTTTTATTTTTTTGCAACAGTTAACCGGAGGATTGAGAAGGCGTTGGGCTAACAAACCTTTGAAAACATTTACGCTCTGCCTTGTTAGCTTTTAGAACAGCTATATCTTATCGATTTGTCGGTGGGCTGCAAGATAATGGTGACGTATTCGCCTTACACATAGCAAGTTCGATGCTCTGTTTTGGCTTGAAATTTGTTTGAGTCCCGTTAACCAATAAGTGATTAAGGGAAACCAAAGAGCCTGCGATCGCTAATTGAGGTATTTCCAAAAATCTCGGCAATTTGCGGCGCCGACTTTCAGTTGTAATGGGATAGGGCAATAATGAGTGCGAGCGGTTCTAATCTTACTTGTTTCTCGGATGGTATTAAAGAGAGCAAGATTGTGAGTAGAATAAATTGGATCTGGATCAGTTGTTTTTGTAAGTGGCTCTGATAAAATGTTGGTAACATACTTTTTGAGATAGACTAGCGTGTCATAACACAGGCTGCCTATCTTTTGTTACCACAAATCACCTCACCCTTTACCCCCTCTGGCTTTGGCGCGGGTTGTCACCCCCCCAGATGGTTCTGATAAGATTGAGGAAACATAATTAACAGATGGAGCCACTTAATAATTTCGACCCCATCTTTTGAGAGTTCAAGTTGGGTCAATCCACCACTGGTGCGGGTTTTGAAAAGGTTGTCACCCCGTCAGATCGATCGGTTTAATTGTTTACGTTTTGGCGATCGAAGATGTATTGCGCTTTTCGTCCGGCGCCGCCCTGACGGTTGCTATATATAAACATGGATCTAGGGATAATTACTGAAAATTTATTGCTTGATCGACCTTCTTGATTTTTGCTGTATGATTGTCAAATCTATTTCTGTGCAAATTCCGTGCAGCGGTTTGTCCCACGAATCTACTGGTAGTTGGGCGACCAAGGCAAATTCAAAGATTGTGCCGATCGCAATTTTTGATTCCCACTCAGCTAAACTGAACATTCGATCGTAATAGCCGCCGCCGTAGCCCAAGCGATAGCCGCGAACATCGCAACCTACTGCGGGTACGAGGATTAAATCTACTTCTGAGCGGTCTATTTTAGGAGCATCCGGCAGTGGTTCGAGTATGCTATAAGCTCCAGTATGTAAAGCATCTCCGGGCTGCCAGATGTGCCAAGATAGCTCTTTGCCGACACACCGAGGAAATCCCCATTTTTTAGGGCTGGGAATGGCATTTGTGGGACAGGCATCTTGCCTGTCTCCAGAATTGAGCAGGCAAGATGCCTCCTCCACAGAAGATGTAAATAGGGGACTTAAATCTGGTTCTTGGCGACAACTGAAGTAGGCGAGGATTGTTTTTGCTTGGTTGAATAAGGGCGAGTTTTGCAGGCGGTTACAGAGGCGATCGCTCTTTTGTCTCCATTCTTGTGCTGATAGGGATTTGCGGGTGTTGAGGAGCGATCGTCTTAATTCGGTTTTAGTTAATGAAGGTTCAGCAGTATTCATATTTCATATTAAATCATCGCTGCGGGTACGGACATGGCAATGCCCTGTCCTCAAAATGGGAGACACGGCATTGCCGTCTCCCTACAGATATCGTGGCTAATTAACTGGATTTGATATTACATATTGTCTCACCACAGGACAAACGCTGAATAGCGTTTCATTCTCCTGTTCTTCTATTTCCACTAACGATCGCCTCCCCAAAGATTGCAGCCCGTTGAATAAATCGGAGGGCGATAAATCGGCATCTTGTAGCAATTGCTCTATTGAAACTGAATTTGCTTCGCGGCTGAGCTGGGAGATTAGCTTTTTCTCTAATTCTGACAAACGATTTATCTGCGGGTGCAATGTTGCTGCCAATTCTTCCCCTAGAAATAGCCTATCATATTTCAAAAACTCTGCAACTCGGCCTCGGAATATTTCTTGAATAGTGGTGGCGACTATTTTTAACCACAAGGGATTGCCTTGATAGGTGTTAATTAGGTTTTCCCATGTTTCGGGATTGAGTAAACTTTTTTGTCGGAAAATTTCGGCTGCTGCATCTATGCCTTTGAGTTGCAAGGTGCGAACCGGTAAATTTTCACCTTTTAAGGCGGTAATTTCTCTGGGAGGTTCCCAACTGTTGAGGATTAAACAACTGTTGTGGGTGGTTTCTCCGATTTGTCTGAAGAGGATGCTATAATTTTCGCATTCTGTGCGGTAATTTCCTGCTAGTTGCCCGCTGCTGAGAATGCTTTGCACGTCGTCGAGGATGATGAGACAGCGGTTTTTTCGCAGATATTCCATTAACAGGAAAATTCGCTCTAGAATGCTTGTCGGGAGTTCGATTTCTGGTTTATTTAATAGAAATTCTAGGATATTTTTGAGGGTAGTTTCTAAGGGTGGGGAGTGGCGGAGACTTCGCCAGATGACGGATTCAAAGTTATGCTGAATTTGTGGGATGAGGTGGAGGGAAAGTGCGGTTTTGCCGATGCCGCTGAGTCCTGATATTGCTGCGAGGGTGCACTTTTCTTGGACGATCCATTTTTCCAGGGTGGCGAGTTCGGATGTGCGATCGCACAATAATGAAATATGAGGTGCATCGGCTAAGTCTAGTCGGGTTTGGGGTTTGGAGGTTTCTGAGGTGGGGGTTGAGGGCGATCGGGTTTTTGTAACTTCTGGAGGTTGCAAAGTGTCTCCACAAACGTTGATGTTATTAATCGATCCAAAGTCTTTCGCGAAATTTGATGAAATAATTGAGAATCGACATCTTTCTAATGTTGTTTTAAAATTTGATTTATTCAGTTCTTCACCTAAGACATCAGAAAGAACTTGCCATAATTCAGAGGCCACATTTCTGACATGACCTTCAGTGCAGTGAGATTCTTCTGCAATTTTAGAGTATCTTTGACCTTTCCATGCACCCCGCAAAATAGCTTCTTGCAGATCGTCCAAGTGTTCTCCTGTTTTGGCGAAAACCAGATCCTCGGCAAATCTCAAGACTTCTTTAACGTCCATTGGTCGAGTAGGTGTAGGGGTTTTTCTTATTTTATCAGACTTTTTCTGACATTTTCTGACATCTCTGACCAATTCTGACAGATCGCTCGTCTCAATTGCTGATAAAATTTGACATTTTATTACTTCGATAAATTCATAATTAGAAGATAATTATAAAAACCAAATAACTTCCTGTGGGTTAAACTAGCGGGTAGCAGAATGCTATGAACATTAATTTTAGACGCTATCGGGAACAGAAAGGTATCAGTCAAGAATCAGTGGCCACCGGGATCGGAATTTCTGTAGATCAGGTTAGACATTATGAGCAGTTCCCTGCACAAGTTCCGATGGGAATGGTAGTAAAATGGCTGCAAATATTAGGTGAAGACATTGCAACTGCCATGTCACAGGAAATACCTCCACTACCAGGAATTGAACCAGGCCGTCCCTACGCTGAACTTTATCGCAGGCTAAATTTACTTAATCAGTATATCGATGAAAATTCTTTTTTACCTTGGCTAGAATTGCCAACGGAACTACGTAGACATAACGATCTGCAAGAACAAATTAACAAGTATTACCAAAAACCAAATGTTGTCTTGACAGGAGCATTTGACTCTGGTAAATCCTATCTGGCTAATACTCTTTTAGGCCAAAAAGTATTGCCAACAGGCTATCAGCCTGCAACAAGAGTCATTACCATTGTTTGTCATGTGGAAAGTCGCCCCGGATGGTTTGATGGAAACGTGGGAATTATTGATGAGAAATTTTGGCAAGATGAAAACGGTAAGCTAAATTTTGATTTCCTATATTTAGAGGATCGGGAGCGTTGTCAGAAGCATTTTTTGCAATTGGGTTCCTTTGACCTCCTAGAAAAATATGGTGTACACCAATATGATGACTCTGACGACAGCAATGACGGCGGACATACAGCTATAGTTTATGTAGATGCTCCTTTGTTAAGAGCGTGTAATCTGATTGACCTTCCCGGTTACTCTGATAAACAAGATGAAGTATCAAAAGATGTTGAGAAAGCTAATAGTGCCACCAAGATTGCTAATGTCTTGCTTTATGCTTCTCCTGCCAAGGGTCACATCAATGGTCAAGATATGGTGCGACTTCGGAATTTACCGGGACTTAAACATAAAATACGATAAAAATAGGTTATAATGCTTACATAGCAAGCATATAACGTTAAAAAATGACCC
>NZ_JAUBPO010000188.1:0-7121 GCF_036700785.1 Microcoleus sp. S28C3
GAATCTCTCTCTAAATTCACCATAATTTCTACTCAGCTCCTTCTGAGTAAATTTGTGCTTAGTCTAAACTCCAGTACGAAATCAGCTCGGCAAGAAAATTCACTGCCTGTTTGCCCCAAGATACTATTGTAGGTACTTTGAACATCCCGAGCTACCTGCTTCGATACGGTTGTCCCTGACTGTTCCAACTGTTTAATAATGCTCTCCATTGTTTCACGCCAGCGGTTGGGCTGTCGCTGTAACTCATTAAGACCTTGCTGAAGAATATCTCTAGTTGGGCCGTCAACTCCAGCTGTAACTCCAACTCCAACTCCAACTGGCCCTCCAACTTGCTCTCCAATTTGCCCACAGCCTGCACCCGACATTAGAAGAATCAGGGCACTGTAAGAAAAAATAACCTTTAGCTGGGATTTAAACTTCATACATTTTCTCTCTCAAAGTAAGCTTTGAACTTAGTTATTAACTTTAAAATAGCAATAGTCCGGACAGTTTTTAGTTCGTAGTCTGAAACCCTCGATTTTCCCTTGGTAGCTCGATTGCCTTGGAGCCTTGAAACCCTTATTCTACCGTTGGAAATCAAAAACTGTCCGAAGAATTGAAATAGCTGTGTAAGTAGGTAGGCGGGATTAAACCGAATAATGTAACAGTATGTAAACAGGCTTAAGTCAGCCAGTAGAGAGCATCTGGAGACTTTACCATCGTTTACATAGTTGCGTTTTGTCGCCCCGACTTACTTAGCTAAAAAATAAAGAATTGAACACCTCATGACTTACGCATGAAAACTATATGTAGTGTGTCTGGTAAGTCCGGCTGATTATTGGTGTTGTTGAAGGTCGATCGCCCGCCCTATTGTCAATAAATTTTAGATATTAGAGGTGGCCTCCAGTTGCCGCACTACTGTTAAAGCAGAATAGGAAACACCGGCAGTTCCTTCTCCGGGATGGGTGGAGTCGCCTACTAACCACAAATTTTTAATTGGTGTGCGGTTGGCAAATCCGAAGGGCCCGAAGGTTGGTATTCGCTGCCCGATACCACCCACAACGCCTCTATCTCTCGCTGTGTAGCGGGCAAAGGTGCGGGGTGTGGCGGACTCTTGATGTACGATCGACTCTGGCGTCAAATTGAAATATTCGCTCAGACGGGCGATCGCCCCTGCGGTATATTTTTGCTTTAATCCTTCATAATCAACCGCATTCCACCACATTCGAGTATCAGTAAATGACGAAGCGATAATTGTCGCCATTCCCTCCGGTGCTCTGCCATCTCCCGGATGGCTGACAGAAACAAATAATGAATTATTCTCACCAATCTCGCCTTCGTAATCGTATAGAAACTGAAGGTGGGGCGGACAATTTTCCGGAATTGCGCTTTCATGCACTCCCAAATATATGACAAATGCACCGGATGCGGGCGGCAATTTATCAACTCGATATTTGTAGCCTGCCATTTGATCTGGCAGTTGGTTGGTTGCCTCTGAAGTCTCAGATTTAACGGATAAATTATCTGTTAAATTTTCGGTTAAATTTCCGACAATCGGCTCGCCTGACAACAATTTTACTAGATTTTGCGCTGTCACGTTGGCAACAATGCGATCGGCAGTTTCTGTCCAAACTTCGCCTGTTTTTTGATTGCGAATCACAGTACCGGTGGCTTGGCCGTTGGCGGTGATAATGCTTTCAACTGTGTGTCGCAATAAGACTTGGCCGCCATCTCGTTCGATCGCCTCTACAAGTCGATCGCTCAACACCTGCATACTTCCTTCTAGATGATACAATCCCTGCGGCTCTTGCGAAACTCCTAAAGCCGTCGCCGCGTAAAGTAGCGCCGTTTCTTCGGTATCGACTTGAGAATACAATTTTAACTGCAAATCCAGAAAAGTTCTCAAGCGCAAATTGTCGCCCAACCCACAAAGCCGCAAAGCATCTCCCACTGTCATAAAAGTGAAAGGCAAAGTAATTAGAGTATCGGGGCGAACTGCTTGAATTAATTGCCAGAAATCCCAGAAGTTTCTGGGCGGTAAAACTGGATCGCGCCCTTGAAACTTCCAGCTAGCTTTGAACAATGCAGACAATAATTGCCAAAAAGGTTCGCTTCCAGGAAACTGCCGCTGCCTTTCTTCCTGCCACTTTTGCGGATCTCGCCACACGCTAATCGGTGCTGTTTCTCCCGGCAAAAACACCGCACAAGCCGGGTCGCAGGGTGTCGCGGCGGGGAGTTCTATGTCTAATTCTGAAAAAATTCGGTGATGAATGCCTCCGGGTTCCAATCCTGCAACCTGCGTGGCGCCGACATCGAAGGTAAAGCCTTTGCGTTTGAAGGTGGAAGCGCATCCGCCGGGGACGATCGCCTGGTCTAAGACTAGCACTTTGTATCCTCTGCGGGCTAGCAGGGCGGCTGCTGTGAGTCCGCCGATGCCGGCTCCAATTACCGTGATGCGGCCCTTAGTGTCTGCTGGATTGGATTTGCTAAAAGGGGTAGGAGCGATCGTCATAATTTATTTATTGTAATATTTCTTAAAATTATTATCATATATTACAAAAAAAAGCTTCGACAGGTTTCAATCTGTCTGTGGAGTGCGAGTTCGGACTGGTAAGGGTGAAACATTTGGGCATAAAATCAAAGGTTGGAAACATGAATTGTCGCGCCTTGGCTTACACCCTACATCTCGCGAGATAGTAGGAGATGATTTGTTGGAGATGTCTCTTGTACTTTTCACCTGCTATACTGAGCCGATCGCACATCACTTGCATGGCTTTTCAGAGCAAGCCCTTCCTTAGAATAGATACTTTTGCAAAATCAGGTGTAGTTCAGCTTAATTAATTTTAAAATAAGGTTGAATCTAATGAGTTTGAATACTTGTGAAATTTGCGGCAATTCGCAAGATAACACCATTTATAAAATTGAACCCATCCAAGAACTTCCTGGTTTAAATAACAACCCATTTGATTATATTGAAAGCAGTGAATGCGGTTGCTTGCAAATAGTGAACGTTCCCCAAGATTTGTCACAATATTATTCATTTAACTATTACTATTTACAAATCCCTAACGTTAAAGAAACCAAGGGCTTGTTTAGATTTATAAAGCGTAAAAGAGCAGAAAATTACCTGGCAAAAAAAAATATTGGGAGAAATTTTATCAAAGATATACGGACTTCCTTATTATTTTGACTGGCCGATCGAGGTCAATGTGACATTGGAATCGAAAATATTAGATGTTGGTTGCGGTACGGGGGATCTTTTGCTGCGTCTAGCTGAAGAAGGTTTGTTTAACCTTACAGGACTCGATCCTTTGATTGAAGGTGATATTTTATATAAAAATGGTGTCAAGATTCTTAAAAAAGAAATAGCGGAACTAGAAGATCGGTTTGATTTGATTATGCTGCATCATTTTTTTGCTCATATACCCCAACCGAAGGAGGCTCTAAAAAATATCTGGCGACTGCTAAAACACGATCGGTATGCTTTGATTAGAATTCCTGTCACCTCAACAACTTATGCGTGGCGAGAATATGGTGTCAAATGGGGTCAAATTGAGCCTCCGATTCACTTGTTTTTACACACTCCGAAAAGTATGAAATTACTAGCAAATGAGGTGGGATTTCAAATAAAAGATATTGTGTTTGACTCGTGGGAGTTACAATTTGTCTGCGGTAGAGAGTTTTCTGATTTTTCCGATCTTGAGCTTAAAGAATTTAAACTAAAAGCTGAGGAATTAAATAAAAATAATGACGGCGATCGGGCTGCTTTTTATTTGTACAAACCATGAAATAATCGATCGCGCTCGCGCGCGATCGATTTCTCTGCTGATTTAGAATCAGGGACGCCGCCACTTGTTGAGATAAGCTTCGCCAATCCCAGCCACAGCCTGCATTTGACCTAGCTGTTCCCGTAAAGCTTTGATGGTTTTTAGCTGTTCTTGAGACTGTTGCTGCAAAGCGTCGTAATTTCGCTGTATCGCCGCACTCTGGCTCAATTGATTTTCTAGAGATTGCAACTTGGTTAGTTGAACTTGGAATTCTCCGATCGCACTTGACTTTTCGGCTAACTGGTGCTGCAAAGATTCGTAACTCGACTGCGACACGGTTTGCTGCAATTGCTGTCCCAAAGTTTGCTTTTCGGTAGCTAATTGCTGCTGCAAGGATTCCAGAGAACTTTCTCTTTCGGCGACTTGCTGCTGCAAAGATTCCAAAGCACTCGATTTTTCTGCTAGCTGTTGCTGAAACTCGTGTTCCCGGTGTTCTCTTTCGGCGACTTGCTGCTGCAAAGATTCCAGAGCACTGGATTTTTCTGCTAGCTGTTGCTGAAGCTCGTGTTCCCGCTGTTCTTTTTCGGCGACTTGCTGCTGCAAAGAAGCGATCGAACTTTCGCGTTCAGTCAACTGTTGCTGTAAACTTTCGTAACTTGAATTCGGTACAGTTTCCTGCAATTGGCTTTCGAGATTTTGCTTTTCGGCGACTTGCTGCTGCAAAGAAGCGATCGAACTTTCGCGTTCACTCAACTGCTGCTGTAAACTTTCGTAACTTGACTTCGGTACAGTTTCCTGCAATTGGCTTTCTAGATTTTGTTTTTCGGTGGCCAATTGCTGCTGCAAAGAAGCGATCGAACTTTCGCGTTCAGTCAACTGCTGCTGTAAACTTTCGTAACTTTCTTGCAGCGGATTTGGCTTTACACTCACCGAGTCCGATAGAGTTTCTGCCGTTACAGCGTCATTAAATTCGCTTTCTTCGGCTGTTTCCCCTTGCAAGTGGGCCGCCTCTACCTCCGTTTCTTCACCTTTTTTCCAAGTGACAGTAACTTCCGTCTTGTCCTTAGAAATATCCAGAGCGCCTTGTGCCAAGCGTTCTAGGAGTTCCGACCTTGATATTCCGAGCTTTCGAGCGATCGTGTTTAATCGATCGGCACTAGAAGAAGTCAGCGAAAGTCCGACTTTGACTTTACTTTCTGAATTGGAACTAACTACATTGCGATTTTTTTTGACCATTGGCATTTTCCTCATGCCAACCTACACTTATTAGTGTAGTGGCTGAAGCTTGTATTAAAATTAATTCTTGTTACTTACCAATTGTGCCAGCTTCCGTTCCCAATTGAACAAAAATCCGTGAATATACTCTTCAGTCCATTCCTCGCCGTAGAACCGCTTAAACATTCCCTGGCTCGGGATTTTTTTGGCACGATACCGCAGGCAGCATTGTTGAGCTTGTTAGATATTATCTAACTTTGCGCCCGATGTCACCGGTTCGGCGCGATTGACCAAATCGAAATCAGCGGCTAGATAGTCTTTGAACGCTGCAAAAACGCGAGTTTCCACAACTTCCGTTTCCTCGGGGCGAGCCCACAGAAACGGCGACGAGAAAAACTGCTTAGCTTCCTCTGGAAAGCCGCCACCCCAGGAAAGGTGCGGTTGATGAGTTTGAAAAATTTGTTCGATCGGTCCAGTATACTTAGCCTGGTAGTCAGCGTCGCCGCCAAACAGAGGCTGCATATCCAGAGAATTAAATGACCACCCGGCAGCGTCACCAAATCCGCGCCAAAAAACGGCAAATCAAAGTTAAGATGCCGGAAGATCGCAAAATTGAGAAGTTGCAAGCTGCTGTCGCCTTAAAGGTGAGCCGCGCGAAGTTGCCGCAGTTTCGGGGATGCAAAAGCGTAACAGGTAGTTACGATCTGCTGAGTTGGTTTTTTCCTTTTGGCGACTGTAGCTTCCTTGAGTTTAAACCCTTCTAGAATCGGGTAATACTGTAAGTCTAACCGATTTTTCATCAGAGCGATCGCCGCATACAAAAAAGGCTTATCAAGAGTGATATAGATATGAGATTTGAGATTTTACCTCCTCAATCCACAGGTTGACACTAAAAAATAAAGTTTTTTTGCTGTCTATTTGAGATTTGAGATTTGAGATTTTACCTCCTCAATCGAGAGATTTGTAACCATGACTAAAGTTTTTATGGCAAACTTTTTTTTGGGAAAAATATATGTAAACTTAGTGGTCATCGCGAGTTCGCTGTTACAGCTAAAGGCACAGCATCTTCAAACAAAAACTCCTCCAAAATTTCTCAGCCAATTCATGACCGAAATAACTGCTAAACAATCCCGAAGCCGCGTCTCTGTATGGAATGTACTGGCTGCATTTTTTTTGAATTTTAACGATGCGCTGGATATTTTCTGGGTAGTCAGCGGTTGTGCTACTAGCAGCATTTTCTAGTACAAACTGATATAGTGTTTGTAAGCTGTATATACCCGGTTTTATCCAGTTTTAGCATCAGTTTTAGCGAATCACAGCAAGTCTCTATAAAAATAGTGATTTACGTCATAAAAATTGACTTATAAATTTTGGCTCAAATCGTGGTACTTATCGCGGAGCGATTCTAGATGTTAAATGTATTTTGCTATATAAGCCTCATCTCTAAATAGTGGCTGAAAGTCGAGAAAAACCCAAATTTTATTCTTGCCGAAAGACAAGAGGTCAATTCCCAACAGCGGCAAATCGTAAATGTGAGTCGGATAAATCACGCAATTAAAAACTTGAGCAGATGCACCCGCATCGATGTAAGTGTAGCGGCTTTTCGCAATTGCGGGCATTCGTAACACCAACTGCGGATAGTATATGGGGTTTTCCCGCGCTCGCTGTGACTTCCAACCCGGAGGGAATGGGGCGACTTTGCACATCAAAGCTGTGAAATACCTCTTGGCTAGGTATTGCCGAAAAGGCTGGTAGATGGCGAATTAATTCAGATGCCAAAACTCTTGCGATCGTCAAGGATGCCGATCGCGCCTGTCTCGTTTATTAGAAACAAAGTAACAATCCGTAATATTGTGAGGGCGATCGGGCTAATCTAGGGGCGGGTTTAAGAGTTTAAGGGCAGCTACCAATGTCTGCTTGAGGTTGTAAGCCGCTGTTTTAAAGCGAAGCTTCCAAAGTCGCACCTGCAACCCGATGATCTGGATCTTTTGCCAAATAGCTCACAGCAGCGCGAGCTTGAGGATTGTCAAATTTGCTCAGCGCGCGAGCAACTCGCAGCCGAATTCCCCAGTTATCCGAACTTACTATAGCAATCCTAAATGATTTTCTATATCTAGAGCAATCCTAAATAATTTTGTTTGTGTAAGTATATTGACGTAT
>NZ_JAUBPO010000189.1:0-7025 GCF_036700785.1 Microcoleus sp. S28C3
AATCCAAACTACCGAAAACTCCTAGAATACGGCTCTCTCAGAGCCTGACTCTCCCAAAATATGTCCGAACTGTTGATTCAACAATTCCTGAGAAGGAGCGCAGCCGATTAAACCCGGATGAGTAATCCCAGCAAACCGCACTTTTGGTATGTGTCTAGAAGCGGTATAAATGCCCTGAAAATCCCAAATTGCTTTAGCAGCAGTCGGAAAATGTTCGGTCAAGAAACCCCCGCCGTTTTCTTTAGCAAAAATTCCTGTAAAACCCCATTCGTCCCCTTGCAAAGCCCCGATATCGAGGATATCGACTACTAAGATATCCCCTGGTTGCGCGCCGTTAACGTAAATTGGCCCGCTCAAAACGTGAACTACTGTTAAGTCTACATCGCGAATGTCGTCGGGATTGTCGTCATTTTTAATTTGTCCGTCTGTCCAGTCTTTGCACTCGATGCGAAATACATCGCCGGGATTGACGGAAACTACTGCTGGAATATCTGGATGCCAGCGATTGTGACCGACTAATTCCTGTTCTGACATCGGTTTGGTCAAATCAACTTTGAAGAGAACTTGAGGCATAGTCTGCACTCCTCTAGTTACTAATTTTTACATGGTATCGGCATCTTCCCCGATCAGATGCTTGATAAATGTAAATTGTTATACTAATTAGTGCAGATCCGAAAAATATTTTAGATAACGATTATCATTATTTATAAAATAACCGGGCTGCGCGGCAGTTGTGGTATGTTTTTGATAGTGAATGTTTTGAATTTCAAAAATCTGTGACTGAAACTTCGATCGCACAAAATACAGATAATGTTAAAAATGGATGGCACGGCTACCTGAATTTAACCTACGCCAACCGCAACGGCAAAACTCAAATTATTCGCAATGAAATGCAAGCACCGCTGAAGGTGCAGCGCCCGTTTTATCCTGAAGGGAAAGACGTTTGTCACAGCGTAATTTTGCACACGGCTGGGGGAGTTGTCGGGGGCGATCGACTTTCCAGCCATTTTCACCTCCAACCCAACGCCAAAGCCTTGATTACCACGGCCGCCGCTGGTAAAATCTATCGCAGCAGCGGACTAGAATCACAACAAAATATTGACATTCAACTAGATATCGGTGCTAATTTAGAATGGCTGCCACAAGAAACAATAGTTTTTGACGGCGCAATATATCGGCAAAATTTGCGGGTAGAATTACCGCCAACAGCGAGGATTTTACTGTGGGAAATTACTAGGTTTGGACGCAGTGCTAGGGGCGAAAAGTTCTTGTCGGGAGAATGGCGATCGCACACCGAAGTCTGGCAACAAAACAGCCCTTTATGGATTGACAGACAATTGCTCAAAGGTGGAGAAAAAATGCTCGAGAGTCCTCACGGTTTCGCAGGAAAACCCGTAGTCGCCACCCTCGCTTGGGTAGGCGAACCCGTAACCACAGAACTCGTGGAAAAAGTGCGAAATTTGCCATGTGAGGCAACAATTTATCCTGGTAATTCCACCGTCGGCGTGACTCGTATTCCTAACGGTTTACTGTGCAGATATCGCGGTACATCCACAACCGCAGCTAGAGACTGGTTTGTCAGCATTTGGCAGTTGCTGCGCTTGTCTTTTTCACAACGCCCTTGCTGTTTGCCCAGAGTTTGGATAAAATAGGATGATATTTGAGTTTCAATGTATAGTTGCCCTGCTAACTAGATTATTCATCTCTCTCTTCTCTTCCTCTGCGCCCTCTGCGCCCTTTGCGGTTTAATCATTCAGAAACAACCGCAAACGATATCATAACCAAATAATGCGATCGCCCTTACCCGAATAAAAATGCAACTCACCCCCCAAGAAAAAGACAAACTGCTGATTTTCACCGCCGCCCTGGTAGCAGAGCGCCGGAAACAAAGAGGTTTAAAATTAAACTATCCCGAAGCACTAGCCTACATTTCCGCCGCGATTTTAGAAGGAGCAAGAGATGGTCTCACCGTCGCAGATTTAATGAGTTACGG
Source organism: Microcoleus sp. S28C3 (assembly GCF_036700785.1). Taxonomy (NCBI): domain Bacteria; kingdom Bacillati; phylum Cyanobacteriota; class Cyanophyceae; order Oscillatoriales; family Microcoleaceae; genus Microcoleus; species Microcoleus sp. S28C3. Next base: position 1,994 of record NZ_JAUBPO010000189.1, read on the forward strand.
GACAACTCTTCTGACGCGGGAAGATGTGATGGAAGGGATACCAGAAATGGTGCATGAAGTGCAGGTTGAGGCGACTTTTCCCGACGGAACTAAGTTGGTAACAGTGCACGATCCGATCCGTTAAAAAATCAACCACAGATACTCAGAGGAGGAAAAAATGATTCCAGGAGAAATGATTGTTTCAGCAGGCGAAATAGAATTAAATGCCGAGCGCCCCACCATGCGGTTTCTGGTAGGAAATAAAGGCGATCGACCCATTCAAATCGGTTCCCACTATCACTTTTATGAGGCAAACGAAGCCTTAGAATTTAATCGAGAACAAGCAAAAGGAATGCGGTTGGATATCCCAGCAGGTACAGCAGTCAGGTTTGAGCCGGGAGATGAAAGGGAAGTTCAATTAGTACCGTTTGTTGGTAGCCGTCAAGTCTACGGCTTTAATGGAAAAGTGGATGGTCATCTGGATGCTGAAGTATGAAGCCAGAAGGTAGTTCACGATTGAGTTTTTAATTTGAAACTTTTTAACTTAAAAGTCAAAGCAGTTTAAAAAAAGAATGCAACTGTAGGTCATCTCCACACTATGATAGTGATCGGTCATCCCAATCTCAAATCGAAAATGGTATCACTTCCAGCCCTACGCATGGAGAGTGGCAAAGCAATCTCAAAATTTTTTCTCTGCCTTCTGCATAAGTGCCTTCTGGCTTTCTTTTGTTAGTTCAATCTCAGACTTTTGAGCGAGTTAAAATCTGCTGTTTGGGATATAGCGTGGTTATTAAAACTGCAAGGATATACAGCAAAAGTGCGTGATGAACCCAAAATTAGTTGACCAGATAAAACAGGCATTGAAGCAGAGCTTGCTGGAAACATCCAGGCGTGTCTGGAGAACCCCGTTAGATCGGCGCACCAGCATCAAATTGTTAGATGACAGCATCGTTTATAAAAAGCAGCACCCACCTATCAATATACCCGCATTAACCTCGGTAAATAAAGTGCCTTCTCGGTTTTTTGCCACGGAAAAAACCGTGTCTTTTGACCCAGATTATGTGTGGAAGATTTCCCTGAATCAAAAAATAACTTCTCTAACTATTTGTACGTCGGGCAACACGCTGCTGAATAACAAGTTGCTTTTAGACTTGGATTTTCGGATTAGCGGTGCGGGCATTCTGGAATGGCCTTACAAACCCAACCAAATTACCTATCCGCTTGTAGTTGCTCCTTGGTCGCATTTGTGGTGCAGTTATTATGATTATGTCATTTTTGTGCTGGCTAAACTTTGCCGAATTGAGGAGGCTTTAGGTAAGGAAATTTGGCAAGAAGCTAAAATTTGTTATCCTTTACGGCATACTGATTTTGAGTTGGGCTTTATGACGAAACTCGGTATTCCTGAAAGTTCCCTAATCGACACTCGGGCTAGAGATACGGGATATCATGCAGAAAGTGCGGTGGTGGGAAACAATCAAGACTGGTATTTTCCTAGTCCTTACGATATAGAGCTTTTGCGTAGAAAATTCGCTCTTCAGGAAAAGGTAAAGCCTTATAGAAAGCTTTATCTGTCTAGAAGCGGCCGGCGCAAGGTTAAAAATGAAGTACAAGTGCGAGAGGTTTTGAAAGAATTTGATTTTGAAATTTTGGAAGATATCTCGCGCACTGTTGATGAACAAATTCGTTTGTTTGCAGAAGCGGCGGTGGTTGTCGGCCCTCACGGGGCTGGTTTTACAAATTTGCTGTGGTGTCAGCCGGGAACGAAAGTATTGGAATGCTTTTATGGAGGCTACACTCCGCCATATTTCTATTACATTTGCCAGCTATTGGGATTAGAATACTCCCGTATGGTTGAGGACAGCAATGAATCCGAAGATTGGAGTTTAATTGGCATGGATATGACGGTGGATGTGGAGGTTTTGAAAAGGGAAATCAAGAAAATGCTGGAGTAAACTTGCCCCCTCATACGATTTTCGATTTTAGATCGGGAAGAATTGATGCCTATTAGGTTTAAAAGTTGCCTCAAATTGCATTTTTTTTAACTCGTTTCAGATTGAGTAACTCGGCACATAGTATAATTAAAGTTAATCTCAACTGCTAACTAAAAAAATATTAGGAGCGAGCATGAGTTACAGAATGGATCGCCGCGCTTACGCGGAAACTTTCGGACCGACTACAGGCGATCGCGTCCGATTAGCCGATACAGAATTATTCATTGAAGTTGAAAAAGACTTCACAACCTACGGGGATGAAGTGAAATTTGGCGGCGGCAAAGTCATTCGCGACGGCATGGGACAGTCGCCTATTTCTAATGCGGACGGTGCAGTTGACACTGTAATTACTAATGCTTTAATATTAGACTGGTGGGGAATTGTTAAAGCAGATGTCGGCATTAAAGACGGCAAAATTTACAAAATTGGTAAAGCCGGAAATCCTTACATTCAAGATAGGGTAGATATTATTATCGGACCCGGTACAGAAGTAATTGCTGGTGAAGGGATGATTCTTACGGCGGGGGGAATTGACAGTCACATTCACTTTATTTGCCCGCAACAAATAGAAGTGGCGATCGCCTCCGGCATCACTACAATGATCGGCGGTGGCACAGGCCCTGCAACGGGTACAAACGCCACCACCTGCACTCCCGGGCCTTGGCATATGTACAGAATGCTGCAAGCAGCCGACGCTTTCCCGGTAAATCTAGGATTTTTAGGTAAAGGAAATAGCAGTCAACCTCAAGGATTAGTCGAACAAGTTTTTGCCGGTGCAATGGGCTTGAAACTCCACGAAGATTGGGGAACTACGCCAGCAACAATTGACACTTGTTTGAGTGTCGCTGACGAGTACGACGTGCAAGTTGCAATTCACACCGACACTCTCAATGAAGCGGGATTTGTAGAAGCCACAATTGCCGCATTTAAAAATCGTGCCATTCACACTTACCACACCGAAGGTGCTGGCGGCGGACACGCACCGGATATTATTAAAGTCTGCGGTCAAGCTAATGTTTTGCCCTCGTCAACTAACCCGACTCGCCCTTACACTGTCAATACTTTAGAAGAACATTTAGATATGTTGATGGTTTGCCACCATTTAGATCGGGGCATTCCTGAAGATGTCGCTTTTGCTGAGTCGAGAATTAGAAGGGAAACTATTGCTGCTGAGGATATTTTGCACGATTTAGGTGCGTTTAGTATGATTTCTTCTGACTCGCAGGCGATGGGAAGAGTTGGAGAGGTGATTATTCGGACTTGGCAAACGGCTCATAAAATGAAAGTGCAGCGGGGAAATTTACCCCCCCTAACCCCCCCTTACCAAGGGGGGGAAACAGAGGGGATTAACGACAATTTTCGGGTGAAGCGGTACATTGCAAAATATACAATTAATCCGGCGATTACTCACGGAATTAGTCAGTATGTTGGTTCGGTGGAAGAGGGAAAGTTGGCGGATTTGTGTTTGTGGCGACCGGCTTTTTTTGGGGTGAAACCGGAACTGGTAATTAAAGGAGGGGCGATCGCCTACGGGCAGATGGGAGATGCTAACGCCAGCATTCCCACGCCGCAACCGGTGCATATGAGGCCGATGTTTGGCAGTTTTGGCGGTGCGATTGGGGCGACTTGTCTGACGTTCATTTCGCAAGCTGCGCGCGATCGAGGTATTGCCGCACAGCTCGGTTTGCAAAAGCCCGCTGTAGCAGTTTCCGGGACGCGGCAAATTAGCAAAAGAGACATGAAACTCAACGATTATTTGCCACAAATGGAAGTCGATCCAGAAACTTATGAAGTCAGGGCGGATGGGGAATTGTTAACTTGCGAACCGGCAACAGTTTTGCCAATGGCGCAGCGGTACTTTTTGTTTTAACTGATATCTTGCACCATTGTCAGCAACAGGCAAGATGCCTGTTCCACAACATATAAATTTTCTTGTGGGGAGTAGGAATTGGGCAGGAGATCCCTCCCGTGAAAGGTTTATTGACAATGGTGCAATATCTCAGTTTTAACCGATTATACAATCATGTAGATACAGTCTTTGCAGACATGATTCGCGGCACTCGCGATGCTTTGGGTACCAATGATGACGGCTGGCTCACTTCCGCGAAATATTAGATTTAAAATTAAATGCCGAATTAGTCGTTTTAAGTGCTTGCAATACTGGCAGAGGAAAACTAACGGGTGATGGTGTTATTGGCTTATCTTGCTCATTAATTACTGCCGGAGTTCCAGCATCCTTGCCTCTTTATGGTACGTTCCCGACGCTCCCACCGCTGAATTAATGGCAGAATTCTATCGCCAGTTGCAGCAAAATCCTAATAAAGCTCAAGCGTTGCGACAAGCAATGCTAATCACGATGAAAAAGCATCCCGAACCCAGAGATTGGGCCGGATTTACTCTGATTGGTGAAGCAGAGTAAGAGTTTTTAGCCCACATTCCGCACGTCAATTTGTAGTATGGCCAGTCATACGAAAATTCTGAGCAAGTAATACGAAAATTCTGAGTTATTTGACGTTTTATTTGTTTTGTTTGGGTATAAATACTTAGTTTTTTCTGTTTTGGTGTTTGCCAAACTACCAAACAGGTGTAATAATTACATACTACATTTTGAAGTGCGGAATGTGGGTTTTAAGTGTTCTTTTTCTGGGTGAGATACACTTCATGCTTCGGGTCCCACCAAAGTAGCTCCATCACGCCTTGATTGAGTATGCCCCAGATTCTTTCGGTCGCAGATAAGCGTAAAGAAGTGAGTTCATCCAAATCATCTAGATTCATTTCGGTTAGTCGATCGCGGGCTAGTTTAGAGAGCTTATTAATTGGCACGGTATGATTTTGTTTTTTACTGTCAACCAATATCTCCCGCCATGTCATAGACTCAAAGTTACTGAGTTTCGTTTGAATCTCTTTGAGTTTTTCTCCATCAATGTTTTGCCAACCATAGTAAGAGGCGAGTTCCATTTTTGAAATTCGCCATGCTGGATTACGATTAGACCTCTTGCGAAATTCTCAGGCGATCGCTAATTTATCTTCAAATAAAGTTCATAATTATAAATACCAGCAAT
>NZ_JAUBPO010000190.1:0-6821 GCF_036700785.1 Microcoleus sp. S28C3
ATCCATTTTTAATTGTCACAATCAAGTATTGCATATAATTGTATTACAATCATGATAATGATTTAGGATTGCTATATTTGTACGACTCATTTAGGATTGCTATAACTGTTGAACACCATTACCATTAAATTATGATGACACAAACATTCGATCAAACCAAAGCCGAAGCATTCGCCGGACGGATGCTGGACACTCTCAACAGTGGCGCACTCGCTGTGATGATTTCGATCGGGCATCGCACCGAACTGTTCGACACAATGGCAGAATTGCCGCCCTCAACCAGTCAACAAATTGCCGATGCTGCCGGATTGAACGAACGCTACGTGAGGGAGTGGCTGGGTGCAATGGTAACGGGTCGCTTAGTGGATTATAATTCGATCGACAAAACCTACTCCTTGCCGACAGAATATGCAGCATTCCTGACCAGAGGTGCCAGTTCCGACAACATTGCCCCCTTTGCTCAATTCATTCCCCTACTGAGTTCAGTGGAGGATCGAATTATCGATTGCTTTTACAAAGGCGGCGGTGTACCCTACTCCGAGTTCAAACGTTTTCACGCGGTGATGGCAGAAGATAGCAATCAAACCGTGGTATCGGCGCTATTTGAGCACATTCTGCCACTGATTCCCGGGCTTACCGAAGCATTAGAAAAGGGTATTGAGGTGCTAGATGTCGGCTGCGGTTGCGGGCAAGCACTCAACAAGCTGGCTGAAGCCTTTCCGAATAGCCGATTCACAGGCTACGATTTTTCGGGAGAAGCAATCGCCAATGCCAACACCGAAGCCCAATTGCGGAAATTAAGCAATATCCAGTTTGAGGTAAAGGATGCCGCCACATTGGATGAATGCGATCGCTACAATTTGATTACCACATTCGATGCCATTCACGATCAAGCCAGACCAGATGTTGTGCTGCATAACATCTACAATGCGCTGCGATCCGATGGCGTTTACCTGATGCAAGATATCAACGCCACAACGGATGTCGGCGGTAATCTAGACCATCCCATTGCCCCCTTCCTCTACACCATTTCTTGTATGCACTGTATGAGTGTTTCTTTAGCCTATGGCGGCATGGGATTGGGCGCGATGTGGGGGCAAGAAAAAGCGCTACAAATGTTGAGTGAAGCTGGGTTTGCCAGCGTTGAAATCAAGCGGCTAGCCCATGATTTGATGAACAACTATTATCTTATCAAAAAGATCTAAAATCATGTGCAAACTTTGTGCGATCGGTCAAAAATGGCAGAAGAAAAAACAGCCTAACTCAGGCTTGTTGGATACCAGCCAATTTTCGGTATTTATCGATCTGAAGCAATTGTCTTCCACACCGGAATTCAAATCAGCTCAACCACTTAACAGCGATCGGTCATCAGTTAAGCCCCTGGTTTAACACCCAGGAAGTCTGATCGGGAAAAGGTTGGTCTGTGAACTGCTTAAGTTGATACTAATGCTTGAGTCCTTAACCCTGACTTAAGAGGAATAAAGTCTTCACTATGAAATTGTTTGTAGTAAGGACTTTATTCCTTTCAACTTTTAAGCAGGAAATGATATAAATAGCGAGACAATACCGATCGCGATCGCCCCTATACCCATCACAACAGACCAGAAGCGGTGATAACTCTTAACCGTCGTACCGCTATCGCTTTCAAGCTGAATCAAATCCATCCAAGGTGCAACACCCCGGCGGAACCAACCCAAAGCACTAACATCCATTCCAATCAAACTTTCAACCCGTTTCATCCCAAACATAAAATTACCAATTGGTCCAAAACGAGAAGCATATCGCAGATAAATCATTCCCGTTCTGTCTTGCAATTTCAAATCAGAACCGAAGGTATAACCCGCATCGCCGCGACCAATTAATTCGCCTTGCAGTTTCGCAGGTTGACCCCGCAAAGGACTTGCATAAGGGTCAGACATTAAGGTTAAAACATCCAAGTGTTCTGCTTGTTGGTAATTCGGGAACATCACCAGAGTTTTCAGCAAAATTCCCGCGCCCAAAGCGATTAAAGGACAAGCAACCATCATCATCGGATTTGCAGCAGACAGCGAAATGCCGATCGCAAAACCCACCGCTAAGCCCAGAGTTTCTGCACTGTACAGCAGCAAATCGAACACAAAATTGCCGTACAATCTCCGCTTGCTCAAATCGTTGCCTTCGCCGACAATTCGGCCCATGTCAAACTCAATATCCAAGCCTAATTGTTCGGCATAAGTGCTCAAAGCGCGAACTCGTTTACCAGTCAGCGGGTGAGTAGAGTTCAACTCCATCCACCAACCCCACGGATTAAAAATATCCCACAAAAACACTCGCCCAATCTTTTCTGGTTCCGAAGAAATCCTGTAAGCAGCGCCGGTAGATGTGGCAGCTTTCGCATCGTAAATGCCTAAAGCGCGAGTTCCTTCTAACAAACGGCTGGGTTCAGTTGCTCTTTGTCCTTCTTCCAAAATACCGTAAGCAATTTTTACCAAAGCGCGGGATAGAGCGTTGGGGTTGCCGGTAGTTTGGGCCGCAAAATAATCTGCAAAATATTCTCGCGTCCGCGACAAATACAGCAATAAATAAGTGCCTGCGATGTAAAACAAATAAGCAACAGCAGCTACCGTACCGGCCGCATCTTTAGCTTTGTCGCCACCACTTCGACCCATTCTTTGAGCTGTTGTGTAAATTAAATAAGTAATCTGCACCAAAGTCGAAGCTAAAGTCATTACTGCAAAGTCCCAGTGGACGATGTGACCGAGTTCGTGGGCGTAAACAGTGGCAATTTCATCGTCGTCTAAATAGGTGAAAAGACCTTGACTGACGACTAAGCGAGCGCTGTTTGGAAATGAACCGTAAGTAAAAGCAGTAGGGTTTTGGTCGTCGATAATTCCTAAACGCGGCTGCTGGAGTTTTTTCTGCTTGCAAACCTTCTGAATAACTTTCGCTGTTTCGGGACTTAGGCTTTCAATTTCTGCTAGGGAAACCCAGCGAGTATTGTAGAGCCAATTTTGGGTTAAGTCCATCAAGTAAGGCGATAGGAAAAAAGCAGCGATGTTAAAAATCAGGGTAATCGGAAGTGCGATCGCCAATCCGGTGACTGGATCGGGACTGTTGAGAATCAAAACAGAGGCTAAAGATAGCGCTAACACCATACCAAACAGCAGGCTGAGGGTGACGCCGGAAGCTAAAACGAGATTTCCGCCAGTTTTCTGTATCAGTTTAACCCCGGCTTTGGCTGCTCGCCCTGCCTTGCGTAAAGGGGCGTGAGATGACATAATAATCTCCTAAGGTTATTGACAAATTGAAATGACCGTGAGATTTTATCTATACTTCACTGTTGTAACCTGTAATTACAAATCGCTGTAAGGGGTCTCAACAAAAATATAGAATTTCCTTGAGAATTGTTAAGATTAAAAACCGCCCCAAAATTTATTTTTTGGGGATTCAATTCAAAAGTCAAAACCCAAAGCCCAAAACTCAAAACCCAAAACTCAAAATTATTTAAAACTTACTGCCATGTCTATTATTGAAATTGCCCAAAAAACGCGCGTATCTGCTAGAAAATTGGCAGTTTTGTCCGCTGATGCCAAAAATCAAGCTATTGAGGCTATAGCTAAAGCTTTAGAAGCTGCTGCGCCGGATATTGTGGCGGCGAATGCTGCTGACTGCAAGGCGGCTGAGGCGGATGGAATTGCGAAACCGCTGTACGATCGCCTAAAGTTGGATGAGAGCAAGTTGAAAAGTGCGATCGCGGGCGTGCGCGACGTTGCGAAACTCCCAGATCCCGTAGGTTCCGTGCAAATTCACCGCGAATTGGATACAGGATTAATTCTGAAGCGCGTCACCTGTCCTTTGGGCGTTTTAGGCATTATTTTTGAAGCGCGCCCAGAGGCGTTAATTCAGATAGTATCCTTGGCAATCAAATCGGGAAACGGCGTCATTCTCAAAGGCGGGAAAGAGGCTGTTCGTTCCTGCGAAATATTGACAAAAGTGATACATCAAGCATTAGCAGAAACTCCTGTTAATCCAGAAGTTGTGCAATTGCTGACCACGCGGGAAGAAACAATCGAACTGCTCAAAATGGATGAATATGTAGATTTGATTATTCCCAGAGGTTCTAATTCCTTCGTGCGGTTCGTGCAGGAAAATACACGAATTCCCGTGTTGGGACACGCCGACGGAATTTGTCATTTGTACGCAGACAAAGCAGCGGATATTCAGAAAGCCGTAGAGATTTCGGTAGATGCAAAAACCCAGTATCCAGCCGCCTGCAATGCCATTGAAACTTTGTTAGTTCACAGTGCGATCGCCCCCGTTTTCTTGCCCGCTGTCGCCGCAGCTTTGCAGCAGAAAAAAGTAGAACTGCGGGGAGACGAAAAAACTCGCGCCATCCTCGAAAATATTGCCGAAGCGACAGAAACAGATTGGTCTACAGAATACAGCGATTTGATTTTGTCAATCAAAATAGTAGATTCTGTGGAAGAGGCAATTAACCATATCAATACATACGGTTCCAGACACACAGATGTGATTGTTACCGAAGATAGCGAAACCGCCGAAACATTTTTAAATGGAGTCGATGCGGCCGGAGTTTATCACAATTGTTCGACTCGATTTGCCGACGGTTTCCGCTACGGCTTCGGTGCAGAAGTGGGGATTAGCACGCAGCAAATGCCGCCTCGCGGGCCTGTTGGTTTAGAGGGTTTGATTACCTATAAGTATCGAGTTGTTGGAGATGGTCATGTTGCCGTGAGTTATGTAGGGAAAGATGCGAAGGAATTTACACATCGAGATTTGTAATACAAGATTTACGCAACTGGCATAATTAGTAGGGTGCGTCAGAATTCTAGACCCTGAATAATCACCGTAGAACTGAGTTTGACCCACTCTTAAACTGGATAGATGTGTGACACTTACGTAAGTCCCGATTATGACAGAAAATCCAAATCAACCCAGAGAATACGATGCTGTCCTTGGCGGTGAATCTCAAGTGCCATTAGGTGCGGCTGTCTTAGGCGGGATTCCCGGTATTAAAATTCGGTTAGCTTCTCCCATTGTTGAGGTGAAAGTTGCTGCACTGTCTGAAGCACTCAGCAGATATGGGGACGCAGGTTTAGATTTAATAATTGCGGCACTGCAAGATGAATCAATCGCGGTAAAATTTGCAGCCTATTCGCTGCTTAAAGATAGAGATGAACCAAGTCTAAAACAGCAGTTCCAAAAATATTTGCCTACTTTTCACTTTGATGTCATCACAGTTGATGCTGAAGGAAAAGAAAACAGTCGCCGCCGTGATTATGCTCACTTGTTCCCCGAAGATTTAGGGAATGGAAGTGTACTGGAAATGGTTTATATTCCCGGCGGCACATTTATGATGGGTACCCCAGCCACAGAGGAAGATAGAAGAGATAATGAAAGTCCGCAGCATCAAGTAACTGTACCCGCTTTTTTTGCAGGTAAATATCCCATCACCCAAGCACAGTGGCAAGCAGTGATGGGATGCAACCGATCCTTTTTCAAAGGTGTAAAACGTCCTGTTGAATGTGTATCGTGGAATATGGCCGTCGGATTCTGTCGCCAACTCTCGCAACAAACCGGGAAAAAATATCGCCTCCTGAGTGAAGCAGAATGGGAATACGCCTGTCGTGGGGGTACAACAACCCCATTTTATTTTGGGGAAACCATTACCCCGAAATTAGTCAACTATGGGGGATACTCCCCCCACGCAAACGCCCCCCAAGGACTTAACAGCAGAAAAACAACTGCTGTCGGGAGTTTTCCTCCGAATGCCTTTGGGATGTACGATATGCACGGCAATGTTTGGGAATGGTGCAGCGATAGGTGGCACGAAAACTATAGCGGCGCACCAACTGACGGAAGTTCGTGGGAAACTGGCAGAGAGGATCGCCGGGTGCTGCGTGGGGGTTCCTGGGAAATCTATGCAGTCCGTTGCCGCAGTGGCGTTCGTGAGTGGCTATCGGCGGATCACAGTTGGAGGCCCTGGGGTTTTCGCGTAGCGGTAGCGTCGGTTTCTCCGCCGTCCTAGTTTTCCCGGCGAAGACTCTTCTTTACCCTTTTACCCTCTGCACTTTTGCCTTTTCCATGAAGACCAAAGGGCGATCGGAATCGAATTGTACCTAAATTTTAAAAGAGAAAGCTGTTAGAAGCTTTCAAAGAGCATAAGTTAGCAGAAAAAGCAGGTGAATCAGGGCGATCGCAGTTGGGATGATTTTAAGAGTGCGCTGTTATATTATTGTTTGTTTCCGACATAGATGGCTGGTAAAACCCACCCAATAGCCTGTAGATACATAATTTCTTGGAAGACTGAACCCATAATTTGTTGCAACCATGGTGATAACTTATGAAGAAAAAACTTTCGGATCTAGCTTTTCAAACACCAGACTAAATGTATCATCGCTGGGGATGCCATTGGGTAACTCTAAAAAATTTTCTAACCATTGTTATTTTTCTAACCATTGTTGCTTGCTGAGTCCATAATTTTCGATGTCTTCCCACCCCGCCGGCACCGGCGATCGCAGCTAATATGGTAATGACCAGAATGTCTTTAAGTAAATGTTGTTTGGTTCTGTCTACTCTCGGGTCTGGTATGTCATCAAAATAAGTTGAAGGCGCAGTAAGTGTTGCATGGAGATGGGTTGAGAACTGTCGGGCTTCGCTAATGATTTTGGCTCATTTACAACACGATCGAATCCTTTCTCCATGGATTTTTCCTCACCATTCGTGACACAGATGAAGCAGTATTATAGAACCCATTTGAGATCTTTTTAGGGGGTAACTGGAGCAGCAAGTCGTTTGAGCATCAATCTGATAAAACAAAG
>NZ_JAUBPO010000191.1:0-6820 GCF_036700785.1 Microcoleus sp. S28C3
TGTTGAGCAATAACTTGCCCGGTGTTGAAAGGCAGGTACTTTTAGATGCGATCGTTTTTTAGTCTAAACTCCAGTTATCAAACTTGACTGTAAAATTTAGATGCGCCTAGGCTTACTCATTTAAATCAAAAGCGTGTAGGTATGCTAGGATTCACTCATAAAACTCATCCTAATTTCTATGACGCGATTTATTCACGATCGCTTTGCCAAAGAATTTCTGGAAGAATTGCTTTCGCCGATCGGAACGGTTAATATCGGCCGCGATGTAACTTCCGAAGTCCGAGAAATCGATGTTTACTTCACTCCCAGCACCGCAATTCCAGAATACTCAGAAACCCTGGGATTGTTGGGAAAAATGGCAAACACAACAGCAATTTTTGAACCCTTTCGCAATCCGGCAAACGTCAGCGAAATTTGTAGCTGTCTGGGCAAGTTATTGGACGTGCGAGGTGAATTGGAGCGAAAATTTAGGAGAGAAAATACTCGCTATGATGATGCTCAGTTACCCAAACTGTGGATTTTGATGCCCACAGCATCGAAAGCATTGGTAGATAGCTTTAATGCGATACCAGACACAGAGAATTGGATGCAGGGAATCTATTTTTTGGGGGAATCTTTGCGATCGGCAATTGTGGCGATTCACCAGTTGCCAGAAACTCCAGAAACTCTGTGGTTGAGGATTTTGGGCAAAGGGGGAGTGCAGCAAAGGGCTATTTCCCAATTGAGCGCTTTAGCAACGGACGATCCGTTGCGGATGATTGCGCTAGAATTGCTGTATCGGTTACAGTCAAATTTAGTAACCGATGCGCCACAAGAATTAGAGCCAGAAGAGCGGGAGTTAATTATGGCCATTGCACCACTTTTTCAACAACAAATACAAGCAGCACAGCAACAAGCTAGAGAAGAAGGGCTAGAACAGGGACTCGAACGAGGGCTAGAACAAGGACTCGAACAAGGGCTAGAACGGGGACTCGAACAAGGGCTAGAACAAGGACTCGAACGAGGCAGACAAGAACAACAGCGCTTAATCTTAGAAAACTTTCTGCAAGTTAGATTTGGAGAATTAAGCCCCAAAATGATGGTTTTTCTCTCTCCAATATCCAAGTTGGCTGCGGCGGAATTTACAGTGCTGTTGCTGGCAATCTCGATGCTGACAGTCGATGAATCTGGGCGGGAATCAGCAGTGAAATTGTTAGCTGAAAGTGCGTTGCAAATACGATCGGCTGAATTGGGCGATATTCTGCCTGCAGCAGTTACTAATTTATTGGCATTGCCTGTGGCAGAATTGACATTGTTTGTAGAACAACTGCCGCAGTTATCGGCTGATGAATTGAGGGAACGGTTAGGAAAAACACCTGACTAAAACCTGCGATCGCAGCCATAAAGGGATCTCGCTCTTTATGGCATTTAAATGTTATCAAATAAAATTCCTAGATTCTGTCGATCGCACTTAGGAATTGGACTGCGGGCCTAAAATCAAGTGCAGCAGACCCTCGATCAATCGATCGCACTCCATTGGGATAATATCTTTGCCGTGCATCATATGCTGCGTTAACTGGAAATATACCAGCGATCCAATAAAAATCCGCGCCGTTGCCTCCGGATCGGGCAATTTTAACTCTGGATGCGATGCCAAATATTGAGTAAGCCGCTCGATACCCGGTTTAGCTAAGTTTTTCACAAAAGTCTGCGCTAACTGGGGAAAACGCCCTGACTCCGCAATCACTAACCTCACAAAATTGAGGAAGTCAGGTTCCTGCGTCACCTGCTCTAATATAGTTGTGGCAACGAATCGCAGCGCTACGGCCGGTTCTTCATCCAGAACTGTAAAATGGACTTTTTTTTGCGCCAGCCGCTGTACCAAGGCGGCGAATAATCCTTCTTTATCTGCAAAATAGCTGTAAACCGTGGCTTTGGAAACTCCCCCCGTCTTCGCTACCTTGTCCATACTCGTCCCCGCGTAGCCGTGAGTTAAAAATTCTTGCATCGCACCTTGCAGGATTTGCTCGGTTTTGTCACTTGCTGTGGGGCTGTCTGGTTCGCTGGGTTTTGTCCTGGCCATCGCTTGTTTTTGTAATTTTTGCTTGGGGTGTTGACATCATTATACTGAACGGTTTAGTCTTGTATAAGAACTAAACGGTTTAGTTTTATTAACCTAAATGATGAGGTGTGTCATGGTACACCAACCAACAGCCGACGGCTTATCCTCAACTCCATCCCTAGTTAAACAACTCCTAGTTGTGGCAGCACTAGCAACGCTGGCGGCAGGGGGAACCACAGGCTACACGATCTGGCGATCGCGCATACCAGATCCCAACGCAGTAGCCGCAGCCGCAGCCGTCGCAGCATCCCAATTAACCACAGTTACAGCCTTGGGGCGACTGGAACCCAGAGGAGAAGTAATTAAAGTCTCCGCTTCCGGTACGGCGGAAGGAAACCGGATCGATCGACTTTTGGTCAAAGAGGGAGACAGGGTGAAAACAGGCCAAGCGATCGCAATTTTGGACAGCCGCGATCGCCTGCAAGCCGCCCTCGACCAAGCTCAAGAACAGGTGCGCGTCGCCGAGGCAAATCTAGCAAAAGTGAAAGCAGGAGCTAAAAACGGCGAAATTCAAGCCCAAAAAGCGACTATTAGCCGTTTATCAGCCGATCGCATCAACGAGATCGCAGCGCAACAGGCGATCGTCAGCCGCCTAGAAGTCGATCGCAGCACCGAAATCGCAGCGCAACAAGCCACAATTGCTCGCTTGAGGGCCGAACAGCAAGGGGAAATTCAAACTCAAAAAGCCGCAATTGCCCGCCTACAAGCCGAACTCCGCAACGCCCAAAGCGAATATCGGCGCTACTCCCAACTCTATGAACAGGGAGCAATTTCCGCCTCAACTAGCGACAGCAAAAGCCTCGCCGCCGAAACAACTCAACAGCAACTCAACGAAGGAAAGGCAAAACTGAATCAAATTCAGGAATCCCGCCAACAGCAGATTAACGAAGCCCAAGCCAAATTGAATCAAATTCAGCAATCTCGCCAACAACAAATTAACGAAGCCCAAGCCAAACTCAGCCAAATTCAGGAATCTCGACAACAGCAGATTAATGAAGCCGCGGCAAATCTCGATCGCATCGCCGAAGTGCGTCCCGTTGACATAGCAGCAGCCTCCGCCGAAGTCAGTTCCGCCGCTTCAGCCGCCAAACAAGCCAAAGCCAATCTGGATCTAGCTTACATCCGTGCTCCCAGAGACGCCCAAGTCCTGAAAATTCACACGCATCCGGGGGAAAGGGTGGGAAACGACGGCATTGTCGAACTCGGACAAACTCGCGAGATGCTAGCTGTTGCGGAAATCTACGAAAGCGATGTGGACAAAGTACGCCTCGGACAAACAGCCAAAATTACTAGCGATGCTTTGACAGGCGAATTGCGGGGAACTGTCGAACATATTGGTTTGCAAGTGCAGCGGCAAAACATTGTTAACACCGATCCTTCTGCGAATATTGATGGTCGAATTGTGGAAGTAAAAGTGCGCTTAGATGAAGCTTCCAGCCAGAAAGTAGCAGGATTAACCAATTTGCAAGTCAAAGTGGCGATCGGGGAAATTAAAAATTAAGAAGTCTTAAACCGCAGAGTCGCTTTCTTCAATCCAAAATCCAAAATCTAAAATCGATCGGGGAAATTAAAGATTAAGAAGTCTTAAACCGCAGAGTCGCTTTCTTCAATCCAAAATCCAAAATCTAAAATCTAAAATCGATCGGAGAAATTAAAGATTAAGAAGTCTTAAACCGCAGAGTCGCTTTCTTCAATCCAAAATCCAAAATCCAAAATCTAAAATCTAAAATCCTATGATTGGACTAATAAAACCCTTAGAACAGTTAAGACGCAGAACTCCCCTCGGATGGCTGCAACTGAGTCACGACAAAGGGCGAATGCTGGTTGCAGTAGCAGGAATTGCCTTTGCTGACGTTTTGATGTTCATGCAGCTAGGCTTTCAAAATGCCCTTTACACCAGCAATACGCGCCTGCATCAAACCTTGCAAACAGACTTAGTTTTGATTCACCCCCAAGCGCGAAATCTGATTAATTTGTCTTCCTTCCCCAGGCGCAGATTGTATCAAGCAATGAACGTACCGGGCGTGAAATCAGCCGAGCCGCTTTACGTGAAAATTGCTAACTGGAAAAATCCCGAAACTCGGCGCGAAACGTCGCTGATGGTGGTGGGTTTCAATCCCGATCGCCCTGCGTTTGCGCTTCCCGAAGTTAACCAAAATTTGAGCGCGATTAAACTGCCGGATACTGTGCTGTTCGATCGAGCTTCTAGGGGAGAGTACCAAGGAACGATCGCACAAATCGCCGGAGGAAAAGCCGTTAAAGCTGAGGTCGAGCGACGCACGATTAACGTCAGCGGTTTATTCACAGTTGGAGCATCTTTTGCCGCCGACGGTATTTTGATGACTAGCGATCAAAATTACCTGCGCCTGTTTCCCAGACAAAACGCCGCGAGTGTCAATGCCGGATTAATTCAACTGCAACCGGGTGCTGACCCCGTGGAAGTTCAACAAGTTTTGAAAGCATATTTACCGCCGGATGTCAAGGTACTAACCAAACAAGAATTTATCGATTTTGAGAAAAACTATTGGGCTAAGAATACTGCGATCGGCTTTGTGTTTAATTTAGGCGTCGCGATGGGTTTTGTAGTGGGTGTGATTATTGTTTATCAAGTTCTCTCAACCGATGTCAGCGACCACATGGGAGAATACGCTACTTTCAAAGCGATGGGCTACCGCAATGTTTATTTACTCGGCATCGTTTTTGAAGAAGCTCTAATTCTTTCCATCCTCGGTTTTTTGCCGGGAGTAGGAGTCTCTTTCGGACTTTACTCTTTAACTCGCAAAGCTACAAATTTACCTCTTTATATGACGCTGCTTAGAGCAGTTATAGTATTACTTTTGAACGTGATTATGTGCACTATTTCGGGAGCAATTGCCACTCGCAAACTGCAAGCAGCAGACCCGGCAGATATGTTTTAAGGGGAAATGAAGAATAGAGTCGGAAGTACACTAAATCTGGGTGAGAAACCCCTTTATAAGACTGGTTAAAACCAATTCTACACAAAGTAATTTCGAGCATATAGCAACTAAATAAGAAAGGGGAACTAAAGCTTGATTTGTATAATTAATGACTAAAAAAAAACAGATTTTTTTGCAAATCATTCTCTGTTTTTGGCTCTGCGTTTTCGGCGACGAAAGCGATCGATCATTAAATCTAAAACCTCAAAGCAATAAGTTATGAATTCTACTACTTTCCACCCAACAACCAACACATTACAGATTCCTGCACCTATAATTTCCGCGCACCAACTCGACCACTACTTCGGTCAAGGTCAACTGCGAAAACAGGTACTTTTTGACATCAACCTAGAAATTAATGCAGGTGAAATCGTGCTGATGACGGGGCCTTCCGGTTCTGGAAAAACCACGCTTTTAACTTTGATTGGCGGATTGAGATCCGGTCAATCGGGAAGTCTCAAGATTCTCGGTCAAGAAATGTGCAAAGCGAGTGCAGACCAATTGGTAAAGGCGCGACGCAAAATAGGCTATATTTTTCAGGCGCACAACTTGCACCGCAGTTTGACGGCGCTGCAAAACGTGCAGATGGGTTTGGAAGTTCACGGCAATTTGTCGCGTTCTCAAATGCGCGATCGCTCTGCAAAAATGCTAGAGTTAGTAGGACTGGAACAGCGGCTTAACTATTATCCAGATGATTTGTCGGGAGGACAGAAACAAAGAGTTGCGATCGCCCGGGCTTTGGTCAGTCAACCGCAAATTGTTTTAGCTGACGAACCGACAGCCGCGCTGGACAGCAAATCCGGTCGCGAAGTGGTGAATTTGATGCAGCAACTAGCCAAAGAACAGGGTTGTACTATTTTGTTAGTAACCCACGATAACCGAATTTTGGATATTGCCGATCGCATCGTTCACATGGAAGATGGAAAATTAGCCTAATTTTTAAATTTCTGAAGAATAGACATCACCCATAACGGCCCCATTTTCAATTTTGGACGTCAAACCCTAAAGCCGAAAGTTTGCCGATATTTGAAGATTCGCACTCACTACAATCCTAACACCTAACTCCTCCCCTGCAATACTTCGGACAGTTTTTAAGCAGCGAGAGTACCATAGGATAGGACGGAGGGGAGGTTAGGGTGATTTAAAATTAAGTTAGGGTCTAAATCTAACTTGTGAATAAAGGTGTAAAGTAGATGTCTATTGAATTCCCGGCGTTTATAAGAGGCCCTTGAAAACACGAAGGGAGCCGGATAAAAGTGACAATTATAGGCTTCATATTTGGCTACATTTAAAGCAATTAAACTGGCATTAAAATGAAAATCAAGCCGTTGACTACTGCGACATTGAGAATCAGATAAACCCGTAAATTGTTTGGCATCACGAAAAATAAACTCAATCTGAAAACGAGCCTGATAATACTCAAGTATTTGCTGGGCTGGGAGATTAATATCGGTACTAAACAATAAAATATTTTTGATTTTACCGTTGGGTTGAAGTTCAGACAGACAGGCTAAACGTATTTTACATTTTAAACAACAACTCCAGACTACTAATGAATAAAGCTTGACTCCCGGCTTAACTTCTTTGATAAAAGTTAATTTTTTCAAATTATTGCAGTCAACCTTACCATCATATTTGCGAGGAGCGCCCCGTTTATTTCTTTCACCTGTATAAATGTAATTCAAGGTAATTGCTCAACTAGGGCAAAAAAGGGAGCGATCAGTAGAGAGAGCTTGTTGAATAGATTGATAAGCCGTCAAGC
>NZ_JAUBPO010000192.1:0-6795 GCF_036700785.1 Microcoleus sp. S28C3
TTTAGCTGGCATTTTTGTAGAGATTGACTAAACTCATTTTTTATTATACCCTATTTAAAGGCACAACAGCTTATTTCCCCCTTTCCTTTTTACCACTCTCTTTTGCTTAGCCTCAGTATTCCTGCACAAACCTGAAGCAGCCCAAGAAGAACTCACAGACAATCGAACCCAAGTAAATGTGTCAACAGTCGCAACACCATCCGATGGTATTGGCAGTGCCGTAAATGGAGCAACAATTGAAATTGAGAAACCAGCCAGATCCCATCACACTCGCCATCAGACCACAGGCAAAAAAACACCAAACAAACCAGCAAAACCAATTGATTTTGCCGCACATTCAGGCGCAAGCACAACCTCAGTTCCTGCCGTTAATACTTCAATAATTTCACTTAGGCAAGCTCGCAAAATTGCTAGCGCCATCAAAGCTGCTGCGCCTGAACTGGGGTTCAAGCAAAAAGTTAACGGCTCTGATTCCTCTATTGAATGGTTGCAGGCTCAAATCAAAAATCGGCTGGAAAATTCTCCCCTAATTGTGATGCCTATCATCCTCAAGCTTGCTCCCAAAGCGGTGATTGCAAATACTCTAGCATCTGCTACTTCCGAACTAGGTGAAAGTGCGCGTTCAGTGTCCTAACAGCGAACGAAAAGTTTCTCAACCAACCAGCGTACTCGTTTACCCTCCGAAACTTATAACAATGCCCAAGCCTTCGTAAGGCTTGGGCATTTCTTTTGACCTGAATAAGCGATTTTCCAATAAAATCCTAATTTTTTATTAAAGGGGAACAAAACTAGCAAAACAACTTGCAAAGTGAATCAAAAAATAGTATAATCAAATTATTACAAGCGCCACTTCTATTTGAGCGTACTGTTATGGCGGCACTTAAACCTGTTACCTTCCTAGACCTCATAGACGCGATCGCCACCTTGCCAATTATCAATTTGCCTGAGAATTTAAGTCAGTTGAGTAGCAATAAAAGCCAATCTAACTGCAATAAAGGACGCGGGCGGAGGCATCCTCGGCGCAGCGCCCCGCAAGTGGCCCATCAAGCGATAAAAGCTTTTTGGCAGACTTGACGAAAGTGTCCTTTCGTCCAATAATAAGGGAGCTTTCATTTTGGAGGGCTGCGCCGTGAAGGTTCAAGGCAACGGGCGTGCTAAGATTTTGACGCCCGCCGAAATATCTAGGCTGTTCGACCGGGGTTTTGTTACAGCAAGGGATAGGCTTTTGTTTGCTGTGACCTTTTATTGTGCCTGTCGTATTTCAGAGGCGTTAGCTTTAACAACTCAGGACATTGTTGGCGGTGTGGTGACGCTGCGGAAAGCGACAACTAAGGGCAAGTCAGCAACGCGAACGCTGCCGCTACATCCCATGTTGGCTAAGTTTTTATTGGCTTACAATCCAGATGCGGGTTTTTTGTTTCCGGGGCGAGAGGGTACGAAGCCTTTGACACGCTCTCAGGCAGACTTGATTTTTAAAGAAGCTTGCTGCAAACGGGTAAGAATTAAGGGAGCTTCCACACATTCGATGAGGCGGACAGCACTCACGAATTTGAGCAATGCTGGGGTGCCACTGCGGGTAATTATGGAGATATCAGGTCACAAAAATTTGTCGAGCCTCCAGCGCTATTTAGAAGTGCAGCCGGAACAGCTTGTCAAGGCACTCGGGATTCTGAAGTGAAGCTATCGCGACTTTGGTTCGCCAGATTGTTTCAACAGTTGAAGGGCTCTCCCGTAAGTCTTCTTTGAATTCAGGCGATATTTGGACGCAAGGCTCGCGATGGCTACCCATTTCTTCCCGGATGTATTTTAGCTAAAACAAAGGCAACTGCTATCCGCGACAATCCTGACTGGTTTGAGCCGCCTGCTCAAGAGTGAGGTGTGAATAAGCTTTCCTGACTCTTGAGCTGTAATTGACGTAATCCCCATAACTCCATAAAAACTATCTTACGGAACCAGTCAAAGGGCAGATAGATATATACTTACTGCTGCAAATGCTAGGAAATGCCCAAATCATTAAAAATGACTCCACCAATCAACAACCCGAAGGTACTTATCAGTGCGACACCAGCAGTAAATACACCGGAATCCTGATTGTCATTACACCCACAAACTGCCAAATATTTACCCCTTAAAAGTTAGATATTTAGGGTAATTTTGGTTGGTAGCGACTACTTACTATATCAATAAAAAAAAGCTCAAATAATTAAGCTATTTTCGGGCGAAAAGCCCTTGTAAAAATCTAGGGATATTCATTGATAGTCAGAAGATTGAACTGACAAATTTATCAGTACAAGACAGGTTTGGCCTTGTCAAAGAGCGGCAGCCCTGTCACGCGCGCGTGAAGAAGGCTCTCAAACACCTTCCATTTGGTTGACGACGTTAGCGCAGCCGGAGAAGAGGATCGCTCGATCTGATTTTGGTCAACCGCTCACGACAATAAATCTTGTTTCTGATCGATCGCGAGCACCTAGGATGACGTAAATACGTCGTTAGCACAGCCGGAGAAGAGGATCGCACGCTCCTACTGGGCTGGTCAAAGAGCGGCTATCGCCGCTATTGGGAGTGACCTGCTCATTTAAGTTTCATCCATTCTTAACAATAGCGAACGCATTCACCTAGGAAAGCCTTCATCACGGGCGATCGCCCTCAAAAAAGCCAGTTAGCTGTTAAGAATTATGATTGACTTCTATTTCAGTTAACTGGCTCCCTTTCAATTAACCACACAAAATTCAAAGAGGGAGGCTATCTCGCCATGAACGGACAAAACTTGAATTTACTGCCAGTACCACTACCGCCCATGCTGCCAGAAATGGTGGGTATCGTTGCTGATTCCCGATACTTCGCCATGTTTTATATGGGCAGCAAAGCTACTTGGACTGATGGTAGAGGGTTAGGGACTTTCAGTTACTATGCCGTGTACGAGCCACTTACTGAACATCCCGCTCTCGCCCTCGATCTGGAACCATACCACCTCGGTTCCGATGATGAATTTCCCACCCATGCAATTGTGTGCGATCGCTTGGAAGAAAAGATGTATGTCGGAGATTACCCAGAAGTAGAGAAATTTCTCAATATCCAGCACCCGCCGCTGCCCACTCTGTCACCAGAAGAGGTTGAACAGCAACGGCAAAGGATTGAGGAAGAACTGGCAAACTTTGACATTTCCACGTTCCAGAAGTTGGGGATGTTTGAGTTGTTGGCAGGGCACAATCAACAACAAAAGCAGGAGCTAGTGGAATTGGCGCATTGGCTTGACCAACAAGTAACTGAAGATTTGCTCCGGCGATATCTCGAAGCTGCTAATAAAGGTAATTGGACAGCGATTTCTGTACTGCCAAGATTTTTGCAACGCATCCCTAAAAATTTTTGACAACAGAATCATTACCATTAAACGAACGCAATCTTTCCTTGTAACTATGAGAGAGATTGGTATTAGTGCCAATTCCTAGCAACACTAATTAATGGCCAAAAAGTCTGCCTATTTCCGTAACAAAAATAAAACACAGAATCAAGTAGTAGCCATTGGAGAAAGAGCGCTTGTGCTACCGCAATATACCAATCCTTTCAGCAGACTACAACTTCTTGCCACGCTTGGAGGAAGCTTACTCGAATTGCTCCTTGCTGCCTGGTAATATTTGCCCCCACAAAGGTTATAAACTTTTGCCAAATACCAAGCACCCTCATTTAGGAACCTGCCCGGGTCACGGCTTAGCATTTAACTTCAAAACAGGGCAATTATGCCGGAGAAAGGAATTTACACAGCTTGATTTCAGTTGATTGATTTAGGGGAAGAGCGCGCTGCAATTTCTTTATCAAGAAATTTGCCTAAAAACCTGTCAAAAAAAGTCAGGTGCAATCGATTCACAGCTATGAACTTATGTCAATCTTAAAAGGAAGTCGAGATTTGATTTCGGCGTTGTTGCTAAGAGATTTGAAGGGGATGCCACCTTCAATCGAATTGCCTGCTAATTTTGCCAAAATTCACAGGCCGCGCTTTGAGTGCGGGGAGATGGTGCGCTGGACGGGTGTTGGCGAAGAAGCTGATTGGGGGATAGTTATTGGCAAATTTTACAACTGCGAACCGCGCCGGTACTGTTGGATGTGGTGCTACATAATTTGGCTGGCTGCTAATTCCAAGAGCGCAGCTTGGTGTCAGTTTGATACGGCGTGGGAGGAAGATTTGGAGGGGTTTGAGGATGAAAAAGCCGCAGACTTTGACAGATAGAGAGCGCAATTTAATTGCAGCTTACAGCCAATGCCAATTGGGAATGACGCCGAAGCAGTTTTATGGCAAGTGGGCGGTGAGTTACGAGGAAATCGCTTTTATTTGTTCCCGTTCTAATTCTACAGTGCGGGGTTGGTTTAAAAAAGGAAAAAATCGAAGATTTCCTACTCCTGTCGATTTGCGTCATCTGGCAGTAATGGACTTTCTGCTGGAACATTTTGAGGAAATTCCAGAGGCACTGGCAACCTTGCTATGTCGGCTTTCTGAAGATAATAGCGTGCATTAGTAGTGGCGCGTCTGCTTGAAATTAGGGCATTGAACAATTGCCCGTGTTTTCTCAAATTGATAAACTTCAAAGCGTTTCACGGAGGCCCAGCACCCGTTATGGAGCAAAGAAACTCTTTCTCCCCCTCTCCCCTTCTCCCCTTCTTCCCTTCTCCCCTGCGAGTTTCTGAGGAGATTTCTAATGCCTCATTTCCAAATAGACGCGCCACTATTGTTTTTGATTTTATACACATCAAGCCTTTTCAGCATCAAAAGATAATTTGAGCTGGTTTCAGCACAAATATAGTCAATTGTCAATATCACCGTGACCTGTCTTTGACAATATTGTTTCAATTAAGGTAATGGCAGGTAATCAAACACAAACACAATTTGTTACTGTTATCAGGAGGTTAAAATGACCTATTTTGAGAAGTTGCACCCGTGGTGCTTAATTCGCTTACTTCCTAATTGCCAGCGTATTGTTGTGGCGCGATTTCGCAAGAGAAACGATGCAGATGAGCATCTGCGGGTTTTGCAACGGTTGGTTAAACATCGCACATTTGTGATTATTTTTGATAGTCAAGAACAGCCTGTTTTGCCTCAAGATTGATGGGCCAAGCTTATTTTGAAGTCGAATTAGTCAAAGTACCTGCATTAGATTAATAACTCCGCTTCTCCACAATTTCTCCTAGTTATCAATCCAACTGATAACTGGGAGAGTTTTTGATGGGTGCATAAGTCCTAACTATGTAAAATTTGAGTAGCAGTCAAATCAACAGAACAAATTATACAAGACTTACGCCCCAAGTGTTTAAATACACTATTGGTAGCGGTAAGGTGCTTACGGCTCACCCTACATATAGAGGTTATGCGTAAGTCCTGTTAGAGTTATTATTATCGTCTCCATCAATTATAGGACTTACGCATTGTAACGGTGTAACAAGGCTTTGCGATTACTTCGCGACCCTCGTAATGACAGAAATACGTTGTTCTTGCGTAAGTCCTGAATTAATTATTGTGTAAATTTCAGCTAGCGCTGATTAGTGTTTGAAAGATAGTAGAAGAAACCAACCCTATGATTCAAACACTGGTAAAACCGAATTTTCAATTAACTTCTCAACAAAACAACGCCCTCCAACTCCTCGAACAATTTGTAGCAAGTTCTAAACGGGTATTCGGGCTATTTGGATATGCAGGTACGGGAAAATCAACCCTTGTCAACCTGGTAGCAGAACAATTAGTCAGCGCCGGAAAGAGAGTCGTTTTCACCGCTCCCACCAATAAAGCTGTAGGCGTATTGCGACGGATGGCTGCTGAAAAAGGACTGAGAGGAGTAGACTTTATGACCATCCACCAGCTATTGGGATTAGCTCCAGTCAAACAGGGGCAAAATAAAATCCTCAAACAAGTTTCTCCTTCTTTCCTTCACCTGTACGACACCATTTTTCTTGATGAGTGCAGTATGGTTACAGCAGAACTGTGGAATATTATTCAAGAAAGAATTGCTAGCGCTTTACTCATCGGCAGCAATCGGCAGCTTATTGTCATGGGCGACCCCGCACAATTGCCTCCTGTTAATAATGGCTTCATAGAAGAGAAAAAATCTCAATCCTTCAGCGTGCCTGAAAAAGCCGTTTTAACAGAGGTCGTCAGGCAAGGTGCGGGCAGCCCCCTGCTAGAATTTGTAACAGCTTGCCGCACGGCTGTCAAGAGCAAAGAGGCGTTCAAACCCTTCTCCAAATTCAGCTTTGATAAAAAAAACGGAGCCTTCCTAGTCAGAGAAAAAACGCTGCTGAAATACGCCTTAAAAAAGTTCTCTTCTACTTTCCCTCAAGACCCTGATTGCTTTCGCATACTCTGCTACACTAACGAGCGCGTCGCCTACTGGAATAGCAAAATCCGAGCCAAAATCTACGGGAAAAATGCTCCCAGATTTATTATTGGAGAGAGGTTGATTGCTAAAGCTCCCGTTATTGCTCCCGACGGCAAAACCGTCATCCTGCCCACATCAGCAGAAGTGGAAATTGCCGAATTTCAAGAGGATAGGTACTCTGGCTATAAAGCCTGGAATCTCCAGGTTAAAACCGATGCAGGCGACCAACGCCAAATTTACATCCTCCACGAAAGTGACGCTTGCCGATTCCAACAGGACAATGCTAGGTTGCTGCAAAATGCTAAAAGCAATCCGAGCTTATGGAAGGCATGGTACGACCATTGTGAAATCTTTGCAGATACAGCGGTTCCCGCTGTTATGAAGTACAATAGCAACAATTAGCAAACCAATTTCTTAAATGTTGAGGATTGAT
>NZ_JAUBPO010000193.1:0-6605 GCF_036700785.1 Microcoleus sp. S28C3
TCTTGCTTTTTATTCCCGATCGCGCCTGTTCTTCGCCCACTGCGGTTCAAGTGCGATCAATTATTCAGCAAGCCCTACTTAGAAGAGATTTTGGTGAAAAACCCGGTTTCTGCGTAAGTCCGCGACCTTGAGAAATCGGGTTGATCGCGAGGGAGCATCTCATATTTGTAAAAACACTTCTTCTGGCTCCTTCCTTCTTCCTCTTTCCTCCTAGCTCCTGGCTCCTGGTTCCCAACTCCAATTTCTAGCTTGGCAGCAAAAGTGAGATGCTCCCGATCGCGATCGGCTATTTTTGGTTATTTTGCTGGTGCAGATAGTTGTTAATCGCTTTAGCGATTTTTGCTTGCTGGTATGGGTTCATCGTGCGGGGTAGGGAGATCCGAGAGCCTCCACAAACTAACAGTCTAACTTCGTACCAAATGTCATGATCCCGATCTTTTGTTCGATCGACTTCCACGCCATAAATATCGCACAGAGAGTATTCCATTACTTTACGTGCCAACAAACCCCGCTGTTTAACAGTCAAGGTGTTTAAAGTTTCATCGAAGCTGTAAGTTTCATTATTTCTCAAGACGATCGCTGCGATTCCTGCGAGCAAAAATATGCCTCCTGTCCATCCCAACCAGCGATCGTCTTGGCTTAAGCGCAGCAATCGATATTTTGCATTTTTAACAAAAAAATTGATGTCAGAAGCCACAGCGTCTTGGGTTCCCCAATTAGTGGAGTTAGCAGTGAAAGGAACATTGCCAACAGAAGTCAAAAGTACAACTCTGCTTTTATAGCCGCATCTTTGAACTTTTGCTCCCCGCAAAGAAGTAAGCTGAATTTCTTTGATGTTCGACCCCAGTAAATTCGATCGCACAATCTGGCAATTTCCTTGTTTTGCCTGCAATCGCTGGCAGTTCAAGGTTGCTGCATGATAGTCAAAAGTCACCGATATCAGTCCAACTGCCATGAATAAACAACTAGGGAGCCAAAAATCAAATATGCTTTGAGTCTGAATTATTAATTCACTTGCTGTTTGCTGGATTATTTTCATTTATCTCACGCTTTTATTCCAAAAATGAGGCTAAGTAGGTAGGCGCTGTCAAACACAATTATGTAAACGATTGTCAAGTATCCAAATGCCCTAAGCGTGGCTAAGTTAGCCCTGTTTACATACTGTTACATAGCTCGGTTTTATCCCGCTTACCTACTGACCTTGTTATTGCGATCGATCGGAGCGAAAGTGTAACCGTATCCCTGAGTAGTTTGAATAAAATTCGGAACAGCCGAATCGACTTTAGCCAGTTTCCTGCGAATCAGACGGATATACACGTCCACCACTTGCTCGTCTCGTGCGTCATTGCATTTCCATCCCCAAACTTTTTCGATTAGCTGTTGGCGGCTCCAAGCTTTACCTGGATAAGTTGCCAAAAAATACAAGAGTTGAAATTCTAAGACCGTCAGAGCTAAAGTTTTCTCTTTCAATCTCACCTCCCTACTCATTAAATCTATCGCTAGTTCACCGAAGACAAGATTGCGCGGAGTGACGGTTTTCATCTCCCTCAACAAGATTTCTATTCTAACTGCCAAGTCCTCAAGACTGAACGGTTGGCCGATAAAATCATTAACACCTGCTTTTATGATGTTAATTCGATCTTCTTCGCCTGTACCGCTGCTGAAAATCACGACTAAAAAAATATTCTTCCGTTTCTGAATTTCTTGGCAAAGTTTAACGCCGATATTATCCGGCAAATTCCCATCCACAATTACGAGGACTGGGTTGAATCCCTCAAAGATTTCTAAAGCTGTTTTTCCGTCTGCGGCAGATTGTACTTGATTTGTCTGATTCAGACAGCCGTAGATGAAATTGCCGACGGGTGCGTCATTCTCTACAACCAGCATTTTGGAAATTTGCTCGGTAGATATCGTCATATTTTTTGGCTCTATTGTTAATGGTTCAAACTTTAGAAAATCGAGTAAGTATGCTGTATTTTGATTAGCCGCTCGATTCCCTATAGGGCGTGTTTCCTTTACCCGTAGATGCCCCCTTAGCTTGCCCCCTACTCAACCCCTACTCCCTTTTTAAAGGGAGTAGGGGGTGGGACAAGAGCGAATTAACTGGTTCCGGCGCTCTACCTAGGAACCAGTCGTAACTATGATGATGGTTCAATTAGCAATTACCCTGTCCCTGCGAGCGCTCGGAGCGAAAGTGTAACCGTATCCCCTAACAGTTTGAATAAAATTGGGAACAGCGGCATCAACTTTAGCCATTTTCCTGCGAATTTGGCCGATATGTACGTCCACCACTCGCTCTTCTGCTGCATAATTTGATTTCCACCCCCAAACTTTTTCGATTAGCTGTTGGCGGCTGCAAGTTTTACCCGAATGAGTTGCCAAAAAACACAATATTTCAAATTCTAAGGCTGTCAGCGTTAGAAGTTGCTCCTTGAATCTCACCTCCCTACTCAGTAAATTGATCGCTAATTGACCGAATACAAGGTTGGGCGGATTGACGGATCTCGCCCGCCTCAACAAGACTTCTACTCTAACTGCCAATTCTTCAAGACAGAACGGTTTGCACATAAAATCATCGGCACCTGCTTTCATGATTTTAATTCGATCTTCTTGGGCGGTGCGGCTGCTGAGAATCGCGACTAAAACATTAGTGCGCTTCTGCATTTCTTGGCAAAGTTTATAGCCGGTAGTATCGGGCAAATTCCAATCCAAAATCACGAGTATGGGGTTAAATTCTTCAAAAATTTCGAGAGCAGTTTGGCCGTCGGCGGCAAATTGTACTTGATATGTTTGATTCAGAAAGCGGTAGATG
The DNA here is from genome assembly GCF_036700785.1 of Microcoleus sp. S28C3. NCBI lineage: Bacteria > Bacillati > Cyanobacteriota > Cyanophyceae > Oscillatoriales > Microcoleaceae > Microcoleus > Microcoleus sp. S28C3. The sequence goes on from NZ_JAUBPO010000193.1 coordinate 2,813, forward strand.
AGAGTGCGGATAGGGTCGTCGTCATCTACAACCAGAATTTTGGCTTTTCGATCGGCAGATATTGTCATAATTTTTGAATTTATTGTTAAGGGTGCAAAGTTAGGAAAGCGAGCAAGTGTATGAAAACAGTCTTTATTGTTTAGTCCGCTAGGAGTGGACTAAAGTTTGTGCAGTAGGGGCAATCCCCCCGTAGTTGCCCAGATTTCGATCGCAAGCGTGACTTTTATGAAGAAATTAAATCGACACATGACTTATCGCTCCTGACGCGATCGAGTTTCTGTGGAGCTTTCTGCGAAAAAACTAAATTTTTCGCAGTTTTGGCAATTTTTTACAAAATTTAATCAATTATGTTTCGCCGATCAGCGTGAAAGCCGCCCAATCTCTGGGATTTGGATGCTGCTGCATTGTCTCCAGCATGGCGTTTCGCAGGGCTTGAGCTTTGTTGCCCGTTCGATCGAGATTTTGATAAAATTTCACCATCAAATCGGCTGTAGGAGCATCCGGCACCGCCCACAAAGACACAATGACACTGGATGTACCAGCCGAAATTAAAGCGCGAGACAAACCGATAACGCCGTCGCCGGTAATCCGCCCCCTGCCCGTATTGCACGCGCTCAAAACTACCAAATCCGCGTTGAGGTGCAGATCCAAAATTTCCTCAGCAGTCAGCAAACCGCTATCGGTGCGATCGGGTGCAAGGGCGATCGCGCTGCCGAGCCCGCGAAGGTTATCGAGCAATCCGTGGGTGGCAAAATGGACAATGCGGGCGTCTGGCAACCGCTGAAGTACGGCGGCTTTGGTAGCGGATTTGCCAGTCAGGGCTTGAGTTTGGAATAATTGGGCGATCGCGTTAGCTTCGGTTTCTGAATGTGGCAGAGCACTTAACTGCTGCGGGGGTTTTCCCGCTACAAGAGAAACTTGGGGCATAGTCGGATTTCCTACTATTAGAATATCCCCAGCCCAATCAGAAATCTGTTGACGTTTTTGGCTGGTTAATTCCAGAATTTGAATTGAAGGAGCAGTTAGAATAGTATGTTTTTCAATTAAGAATTTTGCTGCAGCATCTTGCAGGGCCGGAAAGGGAACGAAAAACAGTTCGCCTTGAGGAATAAAGATAATTCGAGCTTCTGGAACTGTCGGCAACAAGTCAGCAATCGGTTCGATTAGCAGTTGATGGAGTTTTTGCAATCGCGGGTGATTTGTGCGGCTTGATTGCACTTTTGCTGTTACATCAATTGCAGGTCTGGGAATAGTCAATCCTTCGGGAAAACTGGATTGCCAGAGCGATAGAATGCTGTGACTTTCATCAACAGATATGACTTGCCAAGGTTCCCAATTAGGGGCATCGTCGTGGAGTTTAACTAAATCGCCTGGGTCAAATTTTAGGGTGGGATTGAAGTCGCGATTTCTGATGCCGATCGACTCGCGGGAGTCGGCAACCAGCTCTTTGAGCGGAGTATGTTGATAGTTGAGGTCAACTTGGCGAAATGCAATTTCACCCGTCGGCTGAATTACCCAAATAAAAAGTTCTTCTAAAAAAGAAATCGAATATTCCACAAAAGTTGCATTTTGTGCTTTAGCAATTTGTTTAATTTGCTCGATCGTAGGCGGCTTAATATTGGGTACCGCATCTGAATTAGCAGATAACCGAGCAGTCAGTAACTCCACAAAAGCCCGCGCCCGCCCCCGCTCGGAAATTTCCAGCGCCTGTTCTGTTTTTGACTGGGCGATCAGGGCTTTTTCCAGGTGGCGGTAAGTTGCTGCTTGGGTTTCAAAAATAGATACTTTAAAGTTATCGTTTTTGCCTAATCTTCCTCGAAGCGATTCCCAAATTTGAATCGCCTTGCGGAGGAATGTTTCAGCTTCTGCAAACTGTCCCGAGTCAAAGAAAGCCAGTCCTAAATTGTTGAGAGTTGCCCCTTCAGGGGCCCTTTCGCCGATCGATCGCGCGATTTCTAAACTCTGCTGGCTATATTCGATCGCCCGTTGGCACTGCCCTAAACAGCGGTAAGCATTGCCCAGATTTCGCCAGGAAGTCGCTTCCCCAGATCGATCGCCGATTTCTTGCTGAATATCTAAGGACTGTTTGTAGAATTCGATCGCCCGCAAGTAATTCCCCAAATTACTGTAAGCATTGCCCAGAGTCACTAAGGAATTAGCTTCCCCATAACGGTTATTGATTTTCTTGTCAAGATTTAGGGATTTCTGAGAGTATTCGATCGCCCGTTGATGTTGCCCTAGGGAAACATATGTACGGCCCAAAGCGTTCAAGGATTCCGCTTCTCTATTCCAAGAATTGAGTTTTCGCGCCATATCTAGGGACTGCTGCTGGCACTCGCTCGCCTGCTGGTATTCCCCGATGGCATAATATGCACTCCCCAAATTGCGCCAGGAACTAGCTTCTCCGTGAGGGTTGCCGGTTTCCCGCTGAATATTTAGGCATTGCAGGTGGCACTCAATTGCTTGCAAGTATTCCCCCAGGGCATCGTAAATATTGCCCAAAGCGTTTAGGGAAACAGCTTCCGCGCTGCGGTTGCCAGTGTCTCGCTGCATATTTAGCGACTGCTGGTGATAGTCAATTGCTTGCGAGTAGTCCCCCCGCAACGTGTAAAAATTGCCTAGATAGTTCAGAGATTTCGCTTCTCCGTAGCAGTTGCCGGTGTCTCTATGAATATTTAGCGACTGCTTATAGTATTCGATCGCCTGCGAGTATCTTTCCAGGGAACTATATAGCACTTCCCGGAAGGAATCTTTCTCGCGGGGCCGTCTTGCTGGTATTTTCCTCATTTTATCTGGAACAACAATTTTATTACTAACAGGAGACTGAATCGATCGGTAAATCAACAGCACATCTGCTGCCGACAGCGCCTGTTTGTAGAGCCGAATATCTCCAATATTGCCCAGAAAAATGCCCCCTAAATCGTCCGATCGCCTGCCAATTGTTAAGGGAATACTATGGCTGAGGGAACCCTGTTGATATGTTGGGTTGAACCGGAAACCTACTTCCTTGCCATCGACATACCAGCGCCCTCCATCCGCTCGATCGCGATCGACAACAACCGTAACGTGATGCCATTCGCTATCGTTGACAACTGGCAAAGACGGAAGGTCTTTTTCTCGGCTTTTGTGATAATAGTTTATCCAACTCCTGTCATCCGCTATTTGAAGGTTAATTTTGCTGTTATAAATAAAGAAAGACCAGCCCCGTAAAGGGCCAGAATTTTGAATCCGGTGATCTATAATCTTGGCAATACCGAAATCACCCGTCCGAATCCACGCACAAACAGAAAAGTCTTCTTTGCCTACCTCCAGCAAAGGAGTGAGTGGGAAAGTAACGCAACCTCCAGTCAGCAGCAGGCTTTGCTGTGGCCCATTTTTTAGTGGCTCAACAGCACGGCAAACGCTGTCAATTAGGCGTGCCGGAGGGAGTTCCGGGCGATCGCTCACCAAGTTGCCTGCTTCATCAAATGACCAATGGGCGATCGGCGCTGTATTGAAAGTGTTATAGACGCTTAATATAGAGTGTTTCATAGCTTAGTTGACTTAATTTTTGTGGAACAGGCATCTTGCCTGTTCCTGATGGGCGGGCTAAGAAAAGGGTCACAAAAAAACTTACTCTTTGTGGAACAGGGCGGAAAGCCTGTTAAAGTGGTGAAACTATCCCGTGCAAGCGCACAAACGGATGCTGCAATAAAGCCTCCCAGTCAGCATCCAAAGCAGAAGTGTTGAATGCTTATTTGATAGGATTCTGAAAATAGACATACGAATCCTATAAACTGGTGATTTCAGCAAT
>NZ_JAUBPO010000194.1:0-6328 GCF_036700785.1 Microcoleus sp. S28C3
CAAAATTGGGACGTATTCTCCGCTTATAAAGCCAGTTTAGGCTTTGTTTGGGCTTAAAATTTGTTTAAGTCCCGTTACTGCGTTTGTTGCCAGCCCCAGAGAATGAGTGCAACGACTTTCCGACGCTAGGCAATTTCTTTATTGTGGCGACACACGCTGATCCGAGTATCCCTGACGATGAGCTTCCCAAAATTCTCAATAAAGCTTCAGCCAGACTGTATAAAGAACTTGATGAAACTGCTATAGAGTTTCGTCGGAAGCTAACAAAGCGGGATATTATCAAGGAAGATGTGCAAAAGCGTTTGTTCACTTTCTGGTCAGAAAGGCCGGATCGCTGTCAGCGTCTTTTTGATGATTTAACTCAACTCCTCTGCGAGACTCTTCCTAAACCAGTCATCTCTCGTATCGACCGCGAAATTAATGCGGTCAAAAAGGACAAAAAACAAGAATACGCTAACTCGATTGAGCAATATCAAACAACTGTTGCCAAAATAGAGGAGTATCGAAAGGAGCTCGGCAAAGCGGAGAAAAATGAACCTGAACGTCAGCGAGAAATGCGGGAAAAACGCAGTCAAGTGAGCAAACAAATTAAGGAATTAGAGAAAGATACCCGCAAATCATTTCAGACCTATGCGGAAAAAAAGATCGAGGTAGAGTTTATAGAACAAATGATTCGCCAGAGATACGACAAAAAGAAAGAGGCTCAAGAATACGCTCCCGGTTATTTAGTCGATCTGCTGCAAAGTCATTTAGAAAGTCGAATTAGTGTCAATTCTGAAAAACTCAAGGCTGAGATTGACGCTTTTCTGGAAAAATACCCCGTGCCTAAACTTCCCAACAAAGATGGAATAGTAGTATCTATTCCCTTCGATACAAAAGGAGCTTTTCTTGGTGGGATAGCAGGTTTAGGTACTTATGGTGCTTTAGCCGCTTGGGCAGCAGGCCTTGGCAATCTTGGCAGCTATATCTTAGTAGCGAAATTAGTCAGTCTTTTGTCAGCACTTGGTATTAGTATCGGTGGTGGCACGGCAACAGTAATTTCTTTCGTAGCTGCGATTGGTGGCCCAATAGTTCTAGGGATCGGTTTAGCTGCTGGACTGGCTTCTTTGGTGTGGAACTTATTTGGGGAAGCTTGGCAGAAGCGGTTAGCAAAAGAAATTCACCAACAATTCAAAAAACAGGGTGTTGTTGATAAATTCTTAGGAGGAATCGACCAGTATTGGCAAGAGACAGCCACAGCCTTTGATAAAGGTGCGGATGCAGTTGAAGCAAAATGTAAACAGTCTCTTAAGCATCTGCATGAAATTACTTCACCTGATACCCAGTCAAAAGAACGAATTGAAGAGATTATCATAAATCTGGAGAAACTCAGGGTTTTTTTCGCCAACATTCCTTGGGATACCCAGAGAGAATGTTTGTAAAAAAAACCAGCGGTTCTCGTGGCAAACAACCAAAACCCAATAAAACGGCGTATTGAACGGGTAGTTTTAACTAGGCGATCGCCCTTTTTTTATCACATCCCCAAGTACGATCGCCCTTCCTGAACCGATGTGCGATCGCACTTTCCATTTATCCCCTAGATCGCAGTTCATCAAATTCTGCTTCTGAATCTTCTTTAGTAAAAATTACATCCTCATAAATAGCATCAATACCTGTGTGAAAATCTACGCTAGCCAAGTGTAGTTCGCTTCCTTGATTATAGGAATACAAAACCCAAAAGCCGTCAGCATTAAGGCGAAAACACTCTACCCTCTGCCGTTTTTGGCTAATTAACACATACTCTTGAAGCGTTTCTAATTCTTGATAGTCAGCCAACTTATCGCCCCATCGAACCCTTCATTACCATTTGACAAAACCTCGACAATTAAACGAGTATATCTTTTAAAAGATTGAAATGCTTTGTCCCGTCAAAAGTATTTCCCAAACAGTCAGAAGACAATTATTAGATGGCTGCATGAAATTATTGCGTACTTTTATCGTAGAAAAACCAGTGGGGTGGTCGAGGGAATTAATAATAAGCTGAAACTGATTAAACGTTCGGCTTATGGATTCAGAAATTTTTAAAACTTTCAATCCCGATGTTTACTGAAATGGCATTTTAGCTAAAAATATAGAATATTTTATCCTAAAAGTAAAAAAAATAATGCTTTCATTGTTGTGGCTCTTCCGGGCGAAGATGGGGAAATATTTGTCTTGGAACGCGAACACTTGCTCGACTACTGGCAGAAGTGGTTAAAACGGCTAAAGTTTTTTGTAGACAAAGCTGCTTGATAAATCGAGAAATAGTTAGGGTCAAGCTGAGGTGGCCAGTTCAACCCCTAACTATTTAATTTTAATATCCAATTTGCAAAGTCACAGAAGCTTCTACCTGCTGTTCTCCTCCCACCACTGGCGTTGTGGCATCAGCAGCAGCGCGAGCACCAGCAAGTTGCCGATACATAGGAGTAGGAGGCGGCGGGCTCGCACCGTTGACTTGAATGCCCAGAATCTCTCCCCGCTTCAGGTTGAGCGCGCTAAAGACTGCATCCGCTTGCACTTGAGCGTCTTGAGTTGCTTTTTTGAGTGCTTGTTTTTGAGCTTGTTCGATCGCACTGTCGGCGGCCACAAAGCTCACACCTTGAATTCGCGTTGCTCCCGCTTGCACTGCATCGTCGAGCAAAGTGCCAGCAGATTGAGTATTAAGGCGAAAACTGACGGTATTTGTAGCAATATACCCTGTTAGGCGCTGCTGGTTGTTTTCGTAGCTGTAAGTCGGGTTCAGGGTGATGCCAGTCGTTTCGAGTTTTTCCACTTGGCGCGATCGCAGCAATGCTACCACCGCGGACGATCGCCTCGCCGCTTCCTGCTGCACCTCTGCTGCCGTTTTCCCCTGCACCTCAACCCCCAAAGCAACTTGAGTTTGGGTTGTCGGAATTGCTTCCACACCCCGCCCAGTGACACTCAGCGTTCTCATCCGCTGTTCTTGAGCAGCCGCCGGATCTAATCCCGCGAAACTGACGAGAGTTAAGGTTAAACACAACGCTGTTAACAGACTGCGGAAATTAATGCGATCGCCACGTTGCAAATTTGAATTCATAAACTTGATGCTCCTCACATACGACAGATGCTATACTTTACCTTCTCACTGAAATTGCTAAATATCCGGCTTGTTACATTTTTAGCAACTAAAAAAATTATTAGTCATTAGTTATTAGTCATTAGTTATTAGTCATTATTATATGCAATCCTTAAAACAAGTAGCCCGCCGACTAAAAAAAGAGACTTACGCTGTTTATTTAGCCAGTATAGACCAGAGAGTACCTTGGTACGCCAGACTTTTAGCAGCCCTTACGGTTGCCTATGCTTTTAGCCCGATCGACTTAATTCCTGACTTCATACCGATTCTCGGTTATTTGGACGATTTGATAATTGTACCTGTGGGAATTTGGCTGGTACTGAAGATGATTCCGCCACAGGTTTTAGCCGAGTGTCGCCAAAAAGCAGCCGCCCAAATACAGCGAGGAAAACCGATAAATCGGGCTGCGGCTGCTGTAATTATTGCCATTTGGATTGGATTGGGAATATTAACTGCATTGTGGCTGAAACAAATATTTAAACGTTAAAAAAATTACCTATCTAGTTATAGTGTCTGGTGCGCATTGCGCACCTTACCTTAAACAACTCGCTTAACCCGAAAATATTTAAAGTTTCAATAATCACCGTTCTAGTTATAATATATAGTGCGCTAGGCGCACCTTACCTTAAAAAAACTCGCGGTATCGCATACCAAGTATTATTTACCCCTTAAAAAAATAAACTAACTTTCTAGCTATGACTCAAACTACTGATTTCCTCAGCCACCTCAACCCATCTCAGCGCCAAGCAGTCGCCCATTATAACGGGCCGCTGTTAGTAGTAGCGGGCGCTGGTTCGGGCAAAACCAGAGCTCTAACTTACCGAGTTGCTAACTTAGTTCGCACGCATCGAGTCGATCCTGAAAATATTCTGGCGGTGACATTTACGAATAAAGCCGCCCGGGAGATGAAAGAAAGAATTGAGAAATTGCTGGCAACTCAGCAAGCTGAAGCGGAATATGGCAAACCTTTGGTAGAGTTAGCCCCGAATGTGCAGACAAAATTGCGATCGCAAATTTACCAGAGAATTACCAAACACATTTGGATGGGGACTTTTCACTCTTTGTGCGGCCGCATTCTCCGCTACGATATAGAGAAATATCAAGACGAAAAAGGCCGCCAGTGGAAGAAAAACTTTTCGATTTTTGACGAATCAGATGCTCAAAGTCTTGTCAAACAAATAGTCACAAAAACCCTGAACCTCGACGACAAGAAATTTGACCCGCGGAAAGTCCGCTATGTCATCAGCAACGCTAAAAATAAAGGGTTGTCGCCTCAAGAATACCAAGCAGCAGAACCGGATTATCGAGGTCGCGTGATTGCCGATGTTTACAGTCGCTACCAAGACGCTTTAGCAGCCAACAATGCCTTAGATTTTGACGATTTAATCCTTGTTCCCGTTAAACTTTTGAGCCAAAACGAGGAAGTATTAAGTTACTGGCATAAAAAGTTTTGCCATATTTTAGTTGACGAATACCAAGATACTAACCGCACTCAATACGATTTGATTCGGATGTTGGTGACAAATAATGCCGACCCGAAAAGCTTCGATAAATGGCAAAACCGCTCGATTTTTGTCGTGGGCGATGTCGATCAATCAATTTACAGCTTTCGCATGGCAGATTATACCATATTGCTGGAATTTCAAGAAGATTTTGGAGATAGTTTGTCCGACGATAAAACTCAGACAATGGTAAAACTAGAGGAAAATTATCGATCGCGCGAAAACATCCTGCAAGTCGCGAACCACTTGATCGAACACAATACCGAACGCATCGAGAAAATTCTGCGCCCGACTCGCGAACCGGGAGCTCCGATTGTTGTCTGGCGCGCCGACAACGAATTAGAAGAAGCGGAATTTGTAGCAGGTCAAATTCATTCCTTGAAGCGCCAAAACTCCGAATACGAAAAGGGCAGTAACTTTGCGATTCTCTACCGCACAAACGCTCAATCTCGCTCCTTTGAAGAAGCATTAATGCGTTTAGACATTCCTTACAATATTGTCGGCGGGCTGAAGTTTTACGATCGCAAAGAAATCAAAGATATCCTAGCATACCTGCGGGCGCTAGCCAATCCAGACGATAGCGTCAGCCTCAAACGCATCATCAATACTCCCCGGCGTGGCATTGGCGATACCACATTTTCCAAAATCGAAGACGCTGCAACTCAGTTAGGCATTCCGTTGTGGGAAATCCTCAGCGATGAATCTTCTGTCAATACTCTCGCAGGGCGATCGGCAAAAGCTATTATTAAGTTTGCCGAAATGATTGGTCGTTGGCAATCGCAAGTTGAAACTCTGCCGGCTTCGCAAATTGTCCAAGGAATTATCCAAGATTCAGGCTACATTGAAGATTTGAAAAACCAAGGAACCGAGGAAGCAGAAAACCGCATAGAAAACGTCAGAGAATTGTACAATGCTGTGCTGCAATTTGAAGAACAAAACGAAGAACCGACGCTGACATCATTTTTAGCAAAAGCATCTTTAGCATCCGATTTAGATGACTTGCAGGAAGAAGATTCCCGCGTGTCGCTGATGACCCTGCACTCCGCAAAAGGGCTAGAATTTCCCGTGGTATTTTTAGTCGGAATGGAACAGGGTTTATTTCCGAATTTCCGCAGTTTGGACGACCCGAAAGCGATCGAAGAAGAACGCCGTTTGTGCTACGTCGGCATCACTCGCGCCCAGGAATTGCTATTTCTCACCCACACTCGCGAACGCCGCCTTTGGGGAGGTTTCCGGGAACACTGCACCCCTTCGCTATTCTTAGGAGAATTGCCGACACATTTGCTGGCTGGAAGTGCGAAGAAAACTCCAGCGGGGAAAACGGCTGCATCTAAGGGAAAAACTAATAATTCCGCAGCTAATGCCGGCAGTTCTCAACCGGGAAACAATGGACAATCGGCGGATTGGCAAACGGGCGATCGGGTTTTTCATCATGCTTTTGGAGTTGGAGAAATTACGCACGTTTTAGGGGCGGGCGACAAAACTAATCTGGCAATTAAGTTTTCGGGTTTGGGCAGAAAAATCATCGATCCGAGAACAGCTAAGTTGCAGCGAGTGTAAGTGAAAATATCAGAGTTTGCGGCGGTTGAAACCGCTTCAATAAACAAGATTACCTCCATTCGCAAAGTATATTGCAACTGGAGTTTAGACTAAGCACAAATTTACTCAGAAGGAGCTGAGTAGAAATTATGGTGAATTTAGAGAGAGATTC
>NZ_JAUBPO010000195.1:0-5964 GCF_036700785.1 Microcoleus sp. S28C3
ATACGTCAATATACTTACACACAGAAAATCATTTAGGATTGCTCTAGATATAGAAAATCATTTAGGATTGCTATAGAGTATAATATCAAAGGTCAATATCAGGAGAATGTGATGAGCGGACACGATGCTTTAATGTTAGGATTGCTGCTGTTGCCAGGTTTGGCTTTGTCGATCGCAATTATGGGCGCTTTTGCCGCTGGTGGATAATCAGTTTTGGGAGCAGGCAGATTTTGTAAAAAGTAGTTTTTTCCTCGTTTTCCTCCTTCCCTGGCTCTGGCTGGGAACGCATTTCACTATTGCTCTGCCTCCTGTTTTTTTGCAAGCGAGGCAGAGCCTTTGGATCTCGATTCCCAGCCAGCGCCAGGGAACCAGTTAATTTCCCTTCTTCCTTCTTCCTTCTTCCTTCTTCCTTCTTCCTTCTTCCTTCTTCCTTCTTCCTTCACTTACAAAAATTGTGCTGTAACATCCGAATTTACCAAAGTATTCGCGCACAAAATACCTGAGGCTGCGACGGCGGGTACGCCAATTCCCGGCATGGTGCTGTCTCCCACCCGATACAAGCCTTTGATTGGTGTTTGCGACCCGGGAAATGTGCCTTTTCCGGCGGCGATTGCAGGCCCGTAAGTTCCTTGATATCGGCGCAAAAATCGGGCGTGGGTTAGCGGTGTGCCGATCGACTCTAAGACTATTCGCGATCGCAGATCCGGTATAATTTTTTCTAAAGCTTGAAACAGAGATTGCGATCGCTCTTGCTTTTTCTGCTGATACAATTCGCCGTACTCCCAACCTTCGTAAGGTTCCAATGTATAAGCGTGAACGGCGTGATGTGCGGGCGGCGCCAGAGTTGCATCCCAGACTGTAGGAATCGAAATCATGCAAGTATTTCCGGGTACTGTAATGTCAATCTTGCTGTCGTGAACGACGACGTGGTGGCCGGTCAAACCTTCGAGTCCTGCGGCTTTAATTCCTAAATGCAGGTGCATGAAACTGTCTACTGCTGGCATCGACAAAGCGTTTTTTCGGTAGCTTTCCGGCAAATCTTCAGGTCGCAGTAATTTTGTATAAGTATCCCAGACGGTGGCATTTGAAATAACAATGGGGGCGCGGATAATTTCGCCATTTTGCAAGCGAACGCCGGTGGTTTTACCGGATTCAACTAATATTTGCTCGACGGGAGTTCCCAGGCGCAACTTTCCTCCCCAGCGCTGCAAGCCTCTGACTAAAGCATCGACGATCGCACCGCTGCCACCTACAGGATATTCGATCGCACAGCGCGATCGTTCGCCAATCATAAAAGCTATTTCCGGCGCGACAGTTCCGTGCGCTTTCAAACCCGACAGCAAAAAGCACTCCAAATCAATCAAACGCCGCACCCAAGGGTCACGCACGTCCCGATCCATCAAGGAACCAGCAGAACCTGCGATCGCACCTACTAGCGGTAACAGCTTCAGCAAAGCAGGCGAGTACCGAGACAGCAAAACAGGTATCAACTGCCAATCGGATCTCAGCGCTAAAGCCGGAATTCCACGCAAAGCCTCATACAAAACTAATAAATTTTGTTGAAATTGCTGCAATTCTACAGCACCTTGCGGTGCGAACTTAGCTACAGCATCTAAGTAACTTCTCGCATCAGCATAAACCGGCAAACTTCCCTCTGGAAAATGGTAATGCCCCAGCGGATCGTAGGAAATTGCTGCGATCGATTCCTCTAAAACATCAAAAACTTGCCGCAAAGGATTAAACGAATGCGGGTCAGTCAAACCGCAATAAAAAGAAGGCCCAGAATCAAAGTGAAATCCCCGGCGAGAAAAGCTGTGAGCTGCCCCGCCCGCTATGGTGTGGCTCTCGCATACGATAACCCGCTTGCCGTAGCGAGCTAGCATCGAGCCGGCGACTAAGCCGCCAATACCGCTGCCAATTACGATCGCATCAAAGTCTTGCATTTATCAAATGTGGTATAATTGTATTATTTCTTGCTGACTGTTGACAGGGTATTTTTTGGAGAGGAAAACTATGAAACCTTTATCTATTTTAGATGAAGTTGTTCGCGAATTAGAACAAGATGTCCATCTCTCGCGCATTAAAAAAATAATATTTTTTGCTTGTAAAGAGTTTTGGGAAAACGATACGGCCAAACTAGCCAGCGCAGATGTAAGGAGTTTAATCGAAGAAATATGCGCCAAATATAGCAGGTTAGAAGATATTGAAGCTGTTTTAAATAATATAGTTTCTAAGGTTAATAAAAAAGACGAGTATGCTTTAGTATCAGACCTCATAATCTGTCAGCTTAGCAGGCTGTATGAATTTGAAGATTTCACCAAATTAGAAACAAACATATCTAGTTTTGGGGGTCAAGAAGCTCCCGCATTTGAAGAGCACTTTAGTTTGGAAGTATCAAGCAGCGAAGAAAGGGCAAGAAACCCCGGAAATTTATTTGATGTCAGACAAAAGATTTTGCAGCAAACAAATCCGCTGAGGGCTAAAATCCTAATTTTTTCTAGTCTTTATCACCAGTTTACTTTTAGCGATCGCGACTGGCTGCTGCTGAAAACTCAAGAACTTGACAATCTGCTGCGACAACTGTTTAATGTCTGCGGTAGCCTAGCCGAACTCGAATCTCAGTTGTACACAACTGCTAGCAATCTCGACAACAGAGATGAAAACGACCAAGCTGCGAGCGTAATCATCAAAGCGATGAATCCTTGTTACGCAACAATGCAACAGGAAGAACCTCATGAAGCCGAATCTTCGGCTAGCGAAGGTTACGATCAGACACGTTTAAACAACAGTGTTTATGAAGAGAGCGAGCTGGTGGACAGGCGCACCGATTATTTTGATCCAGGCGAGATTACTCACATCCTTCAAGCTGCTCCAGCTCACTATCATTATGACCCCCAAAAGAGTTACTTAGTGCCTGGCACGGCAGAAAATGTACAGTTTAAAGAGCCCGAAACCAGCAATAATTATCCTACCCATTTCAGACAGGAAATGGTAGAAACATTCCCAGTTGCAGAAATGCCGACTATTATCGAAATTTTAGAACCGGCGGCTCCTGTTATTATAAATATTAGCGATTCCATCAAACGCAAGTTGGAATTGGAAGAAGAAATGACAGAGTTAGTCAGTCAAAGTGCTAACTCCGCAACAGCGCAAATAGAAAATATATTCACCCAGTTAGAAGCTGCTTTGAACGGAAAATTTTCTACGGGAAGTGCAGAAGACCGTTTGTACTGGAAATATAAGAATCTCAGAGAGTATGTAGGAAAAGTTCAGAAGTTTACCGATAAGATGCTGGAAATTTTGATCGAATTGGAGTCAAAAGAAAGCGGGAAATATCCTTCTGAAATTCCAGAAAAAAGGGCGGACACTCTTTCCGAAATACCGCCGGAAATCTCTAGCCATAAAGCAAATCAGTATCAGCTTCTGGAAATGGCGAAACAAGGTAAACCAAAGGCGATCGCCCAATTGATCGATCAATTGCTACAGCCTAAGGGAATTACGGCTACAGCGGGCTTTAAAGACGGTTGGCTCCACGTCATTCTGGATTCTGCCGAAGTACCAAACCAACAGGCTACAGCTACCTACCTTCACAAAAAACTGTGTACTTTAAAGTCAAAATATCTTACTCATGTAAAAATTCACGGGCGACAGTTAGGCAGCAAAACAGTCTCTTGGACTCAAGAATTTGTGAATCAAACTCATTAAATGCCCCGACTCAAGTCTGAGGCTACACAAACTAAGTCGGCCTGCGCAAACTGAAATTAAAGAAATTTCATCAAATTTATCAGACTCAAGTCTGGGGCTACAAAAACTAAGTCCGCCTGCGCGAACTGAAATTTAAGCAGTCTAGAAATAGCAGATTGTACCTAATTCACAACAAAAACCAATATGAATGCCAGCGAAATTTTAAGACGATATACATCAGGAGAACTAGATTTTCAAGGTATGAATCTCAGAGGGGTATACCTGAGCGGTGCCGATTTAATAGGCGTCAATTTAAGTAGTGCTGACCTTTGGGGTGCAAACTTAGCGATGTCGTACCTGAGCAGAATTAACCTTCAGCGCGCCAATTTAACTAATGCAAAGTTGTCCGGTGCTAACTTAAATCAGGCTAACTTGAGCGGAGCAAATTTGTCCGATGCCGACTTCCACGGAGCAAGTTTGCAAGGTGCAGACTTTCGCAAAGCCAACATCTCTTTGGCAGTTTTTATCGATGCAAATTTGAGCGATGTAGATATGCGAGGTGTGAATTTGCAAGGTGCAGATTTGCGCGGTGCGTGCTTGCGGGGTGCAAATTTGCGGAAGGAACTGCGGATTTTTGAGGGTGCAAATTTGCGGGGTGCAAATTTGCAAGGTGCAGATTTGCGGGGCGTCAATTTGCAAGGTGCAGATTTGACTAAAGCTAATCTCAGTCACGCGAATTTGACTGAAGCATTTCTGGGAGAAGCAAATCTGACTCAGGCGAATTTGAGCGAAGCTATTTTAGAGGGCATATTTTTGACTGAAGCAACTTTGGTAGAAACAAATTTTTCTTGGGCTGTAATGACAAATGCTAAGTTGGAAAGAGCTGTGTTACTTGATGCTGAATTGGCAGGCGCTAACTTGCGGGGTGCATTTCTTACTGATGTTAAGTTGAGCAATGCTAATTTAATTATGGCGGACTTGAGTCGAGCTAATTTGGTGCGGGCTGATTTGAGTCGAGCTAATTTTAATCAGGCAAATTTGAGTGAAGCTGATATGACAGATGCTTACCTGGCTAAAACTGATTTGCGGGATGCAATTTTGCACCGCACAACTTTGATTAGGGCAGATTTGAGCACTGCTAATTTAGCAGGTGTTCAGTGGCGCGGTACAATTATGCCGAATGGAGAAATGCACGGGTAGTAAGATCGTTTCCGGTTGCATCGGAATGATACCGAGGACACGGCAGTGCCGTGTCCCTACTATTAATCCGGGTAGGCAAACGGCACTGCCGTGTCCTCTAAATCATGTCTCTGGTGCAACCGGAATTGATATAAGTCCTGAAGGATTTACCTTACCGCCTACTCTATGTGCCACTCCCAGAAATCCTAAAACCCACATTCCGCACTTCAAAATGTAATATGTAATTATTACACCTGTTTGGTAGTTTGGCAAACACCAAAACAGAAAAAACTAAATATTTATACGCAAACAAAACAAATAAAACGTCAAATAACTCAGAATTTTCGTATTACTTGCTCAGAATTTTCGTATGACTGGCCATACTACAAATTGACGTGCGGAATGTGGGTTCCAAGATTAGCGCCAATTATCGATATTTATGGACTATAATAGAATTAAGAAAAGTTTCAGTGCAACAATGAAAACGGAGGTAATTAGCATGACAACTGTACAAGACGTTGCAGCTTATATTCTCGCCAAAAAAGGCGAACTCCCCGCGATGAAACTTCAGAAACTTTTGTACTACGCTCAGGCATGGTCATTAGTCTGGGATGATGCCCCCCTGTTTCCTGAAAGCGTAGAAGCATGGGCAAACGGGCCTGTTATTCCAGACCTCTACCAGCACCACAAAGGGCAATTTATCGTCTCAGCGATCGCAGGTAATCCCGAAAATCTCACCCCGATCCAAAAAGAAACTATTGATAAAGTCCTGGAATTCTACGGCGATCGGACTTCCCAGTGGCTGAGTGACTTGACCCATCAAGAAGAACCCTGGATCGGTGCCAGAAAAGGACTCGCAGCCACACAGCGCGGAAATCAGGAAATTACACTCGCTGCAATGGCAGAATACTACAGCAGCCTGTAATCCTGTCCCTCATGTCCAAGCAGAAAAAACAGCCAAAAGTCAAAGCCCAGCCAGCTCCTCAAAAACAACCAAAAATCGCCGAAAATCCTCAAGATTACTACAATAGACCTCTTGCGAAAGTGCGATCGTTCTAGGTAAAATAAAAGAAAAAATGAGCTTAATAATATGAATTACGA
>NZ_JAUBPO010000196.1:0-5943 GCF_036700785.1 Microcoleus sp. S28C3
TACTGTCATATCACACTATGATAAACACTTCTCTCTAATAGTAACTTACTCGATCCTTTCCTTCAGGGCACTACCTGTTCTTGTTGAGCAAAGGAGTACCCATAATTCAATACATATTTAGGCGGTACAGTTTCCCAATCTAAAATCACTCTACCGCCAAAAGCGCCGCAGTCGGGATGAGCCGCTGCAAATTTAGCAGCTTGCTCCACCCAATCTTCTGCCAGGAAGCAATCGTCATCTACGAAAGCAATCCAATCAGCCCTTGTATTTTGAACGCCACAGTGGCGGGCATAGGTTAATCCTTGCTGTGCTTCTGATACTGTGGAAAGCTGGGGTATTTTTCCCACCAACACACGATAGTTTTCGATAACTTCCTGCGTGTTATCCGTGCAATTATTGTCAACTACTAAAACCCTCCAATCTAGCTCTGCTGGCACTTTTTGTTGGGAAAGAGCTGAGAGAGCTTTGTCTAAAAGGGGAGCATTGTTATAAGTACAAATCACGATATCAATGGGCGGAAGCTTACTCATATTTAACGGTTGTTTCCGGTGTTCAAAGTGAAACAGATTTCTGAAGAAAATCTACTATTTTAGGCAAATTTCTGTCGCATTTTTTCAATGCGTTTTAAAGAGCGGGGGTATTCCCCAAACAGCCCAACTACACCACCCCACAACTCGGCTAGAATCATGGTTGGAGGTAATACATGGCATCCTCTGACACTTTTTTGCAACTGATTTAACTGATCGGCAAACCACCAGCCGACGAGCCAGCGCAATTTCGAGCGCTGGCTCGGATCGGTCTGATAAGATTTTACGACAAAAGCCATAAAACCTAAACCCCACGTCCAATACTGGTGGCGCAATTTTTCATATTCCCGGCGGTGTTGGTGAAACACCAGATAGCGCGGCTCATAGACGAGGAGATAGCCAGCGCGAACAACTCGATAAAAAATATCTAAATCGCCACCACCGGGGAGGGGCGCACCTGTATCGAGTGCATCATCAAATCCCCCTAATTTCAGTAAAACATCTCGACGAAATGCCATATTGCAACCAGCTCCAAATATGCCAGCTCCACAGGGGTATAAAGGATTAGACGGCAAGATTTGACCGTAGCGAATTTTCTCAAAGCCGCGTCGAAAGCCTCCCCTGCTTTCAAATAAAATTTGGGCTTCAGTCACTAACTCATAAGGCAGAACTAACCCTGTAAAACCTCCAGCATCAGGATTTTCTGCCCAAGCTTCCATCAAGCCGTTCAGCCATTGGCGATCGGGCGTGACATCATCGTCAAGAAAGGCTAATAGTTCGCCAGTTGCTTCCTGCAGGGCGCGATTGCGAGCGAAGTCTAAACCGGGTTTTGGTTCCCTGGCATAGCGAACTCCTGGTAGAGAGTCTACCAATTCCTTGGTTCTTTCATCAGAAGGTGCATTATCAATTACTAACACTTCAAAGTCAAGCTTTTCACCCGCAATAGGTGTTTGCAACTTGAGTAAATATTGCAGGCACCGCGCCAGGTTTTCCGGCCGATCTTTCGTACAAATTGCTACTGTCAGCGACGGAAAGGGATCGCCATTTTTGGCAGGAGTTAGCTCTTCTCTAATCGCTTCCTGAAGTAACTTAATGCCGACCTCCCGTTCAATCATTTTAGCTAAATCTTCAGGAGAAAGGACGCTATTTGGAGGAAGAGGCTGCATGATCAAACCAACAGCTTTATCTTTGCGCCGCACAACTAAGGCAATTCCTGTATCCTCCTCAGAAATTTTCAGATTTGGGAGGGGCTGGGTCACTTCAATGTCAAGGATGGGATAAGGCATAAGTAATTCACCAACTTACTCTTAGTTTTGTACGTTGCGGTGTTGCAAGTGATAAAGCTTGGCGAAGAGGCCGTCGAGTTTCAGCAAATATTGGAGGTTGCCTTGTTCGATCGCCCTGCCATTTTCCATCACAATAATTTGATCCGCATTTTCAATCGTCGATAAGCGGTGAGCGATGACAATAACGGTGCGGTTCTGGCTGAGCGTGTTGAGCGCTTCCTGAATCAAGTTTTCGGCAATACTATCCAGAGCATTCGTTGCTTCATCCAGAATTAGAATATCTGGGTTGCGGACAATGGCGCGAGCGAGGGCAATGCGCTGCCTTTGTCCGCCAGAAAGGCGAACGCCGCGATCGCCCACTTTCGTGTCATACCCTTCCGGCAGTTGGCTGATAAAATCGTGAGCATTGGCAAGTTTTGCCGCCTCAAAAATTTCTGCCTCGGTTGCTTCTAAACGCCCGTAAGCGATATTATCCCTCACCGTCCCGCTAAAGATGTGGACATCTTGGCTGACAATCGCAATTCTTTTCCGCCAGTCCATTAAATTCAGTTCTTTTAATGAGCAGTCGTCAACATAAATTGCGCCTGACGTTGGCTCGTAAAAGCGGCAAAGAAGGCTGATGATCGTAGATTTTCCCGCACCCGACGGCCCCACTAAAGCAGTCGTTTGCCCGCGTTTGAACTCGACGGAGACATCCTCTATTGCCGGCCGATCTTCAGGATTGTAAGTTAAGGAAACTGACTCAAAATAGATAGCCTGCTTCAACTTGTCAAAGGGAACGGTACCAGAGCGGATGTAAGGTTTATCAGAAGTGTCTAAAAAAGACATCACCAGTTCAGCAGAACTGGCGGTAGAGACTAAACCTAGCCTCGCGACATCTAGCTGTTGCACCTGCGGTTGCAAGCGGTAGAGGATGAATAAAAAAGTCAGCAGCGTTGGCATAGCTGACTGGTTTTGCAGGAGGGCGATCGCCAAAATTGCTAGCAGGAGGAGTGCGGAAAAAACTTCATAGAGCGGATTGATGAGCCCTCCCAGCATATCGAGTTGCAAAAAGGTGTTTCGCACCTGCAGGGAAGCGCGATCGAAGCGTTCTTGCTCGTAAGGTTCCCGTCCAAACGAGCGGATGGTTCTCATCCCCCCTAATCCCTCCCACATTCGGACAGCGAGCTGAGAATTGGCGTCTACGGCTTGCTGTGCCAGATGTTTGACTCGGCGCGTCACAAACTGGATGAACTGTGAGATGAGGAAGAGCGCTATACTGATAATTAAGGTGAGTCGCCAAGAGATGAGCAGTAACAGCGTCGCCAGGACAGTAATCGTACAAGCACACGTAATCAAGTTAACAAACAAACTCAAAGCTTTGCTAGTCTGCCAACTCTCTGTTGCCAAAATATTCATAATCTTTCCCGATTCGCTGCGCTCTAAGAAAGAGTAGCTAACGCTTAAAGTTTGGTTGAAAATTTTGCAGCGCAATCGGTTGCTAATTCGCGAGTTTAACCAAGCAAAAAGCAGAGAATTACTATAGACAATCAGGTTTTTGATCAGGATGCTGACTAAAATACAAAATGGGATGATTAAGACGCGATAGCCAGCAGGAACACCAGCAAATATCTTGTTCAGAGAATCAATGAAAGAATTGCCAGTTACAGCCTGAGCTTGTTCTTGCTGTAAAGTTTGCAAAAAAGGAATGAATAAGCTAATGCCAAAGCCGTCGGAAAGGGAAGCAAGCATACCCAAGGAAATCATTGCCGGGATTGCCCAAGGGTAAAGCTTGAGGAGGGGTAGCAGAGTTCTAATAGCCTTAATCTCTTTTTTCATTAAGACAACTCTGCCTTTGTCGGTGGCGTGGCGCTAATGTTCACTTGAGGGAGCGTGTCAATATTTGCTTGATTTCGCTTGACAAGGAAGGAAATTGAGCGGTGAAAAATGTTCCCTATCGTTACCATTAATTCGATCTTTTTGCGCCGGATCTCTACCAACACCTCCCGGCCGATCGGTTGGTTCTCAGAGGATGGCGTATTTTCTATTATCACAGGTGCATCCTGATGCTTCCAAGACTGGGATAATAGGTTGAAAAGGCTCTTTCCCAATACTCTGTAAAAGCCAGAACGGAATAAGGGTGAGATGCACTCAGTTTTTAAAGCTTGGAATAACCAAAAGAGCGCGGTGCGATCGCGGCCGTTGCGGCTGCTTTGGTTCGCTAAGTACAGCAAAAAATTACTCGTAGATAATCGGTGCAGGAAATCGGGAATTTCGGGATGCCGTTGCTTGGCAGCTTGCAGCATCAAAGATTGAGACTTCGCCATTGTCGTATAGTTGGTAGACATAGTGTTATACATCCTGCGATAGCCAATTGAAAATTCCGGCACGGCTCGAAATTGATAAAGCTCTGCTATCCGCAGGTACAAGTCCCAGTCTTCACAGCCTTGAGCATTCCTTTCCTTCAATGTCTTGTCATAAACCCCCACCTTTTCCAAACAACTGCGACGGATCATAGAAGCACTCGCGTTTCCTATAAAGTTGTGGCAAATTAGGGTCGCGTACACGTCACCTTCAATTCTAAAAGACCGGAATCCTCCTGTTAGCAATCCTTTTTCATCCAGATCCACTGTCCACGAATAGACCACCCCGACTTCTTCCCCTCCCTCCAACATACATTGAACTTGTTTTTCTATGTTTTCAGGATACCAAATATCATCGGCATCAATAGGGGCGATAAATTCTCCTCTCGACTTCTCAATTCCTAAGTTTCGAGCAACAGCGACTCCAGAATTTTGCTGTTTCAGAAGCTGAACGCGAGAATCTTTTTTGCCAATTTTTTCTACAATTTCAGGGGTTCGATCCTGGGAACCGTCATCGACTACTAAAACTTCAATTGCTGGATAAGTTTGAGCGAGAACAGATTTCAAAGTTTCTTCAATAAATGGCTCAGCGTTGTATGCAGGAATAATGACTGATACGAGAGGCAAAGAGAGGGATTTTTGAGAATCTGGCTGCATTGGTTTTTAACAAAATTTTTCAAAATTTTTGTTGCTTTCTAGATTGGCAGCTCTCCCTTATACTCCTCGCAGTCAGGACTTACACAGTTGGTGGAAGAGACAGCCAATACCCGCATAGAATAATTTTACCCCATTCTCTGTTCAATGTCAATGGTATATAGCACGTTTAAATGAGTTTTTACCATCAAAATAATGGTAATAGACTAAAACTAAAAGTCATCTTTTTAGAATTCAAAAATATGTCTACATATTAAATATATGAGAGTAAAAAAAACTAGGCTTGCAACAATTTGTTTGTAACCACAAGTCTGAGAAGTTGTCATAAATGTTTATATTTAGGGTAGATGATCTTATAGCTGTGTTAAATGTTAGCCATATTATTTACATTAATTAATGGTTGTATTAGCGAATGTCTCCAGTCTTAATAATTGTAAATATTTTAATTTATTCTAGTAATAAATTAACGTATTGACCAAATATTTCGATTATTGATACCTCCAAAAGATGTGAGTACAGTTCGCAAAAGAAACAGACGTGAGTAAAATTATTTAAGCTATCATGGGAGAAACAAGATTAGAAGCAGAACTAAGCCATCCACCGCATTGTGCGACGTGGAAAAGTACAGATATTTTCTGTTATTAAAATCCAAATAATCCGGTTGTTGTCGGTTAGGAATAAAAACTTAATTAAGTTATTAATTTTTTATTCCCAATTCCACCCATCCCAATTTTTGAGCCTCAATGGCTTCATACCTTCTTTTGTCTTTTGACGATCGAGAGTTATAAAACCTCTTCATTTCTGACTTGATTGACCTCGAATAAAACATGGATTTAAATGTAAAGTAGTGTAGTGGAGTAACAAAAATAGTGGGAAGTTTCTATCAATTTTGATAAAAGACGCAATCTAGTGCATTTCTTCATTATTATTAGATCTGACAATTCATCAAGTTATTGATTTTTCATTCTTAAGTCTACGCAAATTGGGGCAACAGCAATTCAATTATATAGCAATCCTAAATGATTTCCTAGATCTAAAGCAATCCTAAATGATTTTCTTTGTGTAAGTATATTGACGTATTTTGGGGAAATCAAATTTATGTTCGTTAGTAAAAAACTCAAATAAAAATTTGAC
>NZ_JAUBPO010000197.1:0-5606 GCF_036700785.1 Microcoleus sp. S28C3
ATTTTTTCATACTCTGGAGTGACTTTGCGAAAATTTCCTGGGCTTCTTTTATCTAAAAAACTATCCAAATTATCTGGGTCGCCGTGAACTGACCAATAAGCTACTGTTGTGTAAGCAATCTCCATAAATTCACTAATTTGTCGATAAGTTTTTCCGTCATTTATTAGCAATAAAATTAGAACCTTTTCCCTTACGTAATTATCGTCAGACTCTTTTAGTAGTTTAATGAGTCTCTGCTTTTGATTTTGAGATAGATGGTTTTTGGCTGGCATACATTATAACTAATTATCGCTTATTTTCTTATATTTATATTATACAATCTAGCTGCGTATCAGCTTAACCCATATCGGGGAATTTAAAATTAAGATGTGCGGCACAAATAGTGCAAACCGCTACGTATTGTTCATAAATCTCAACCTCAAGTGAGACTGGTTTTGACTGCGCTTTCTCAAAAATAAAGTTGGTAAAATTAATATTTTACCCATTTTAAAAATAAGCAAAAAACTGTTTGGAGAATCCAAAGTACACTGTTTCCATAAATTAGCAAGCGGTAACAGGTAGTGGCATTCGCCAGTATAATAATTCCTATGAGAAATAGCAGCAAAACAACAACTAACTTTACCTGCTAACCTTGGATAGTGATGCTCTACAATAACGAAATACTTCCAACATTAACTCTAGAGAGCAGCCTGAGAAATATTAATATTCTTCTTTATAAGCTGTTATCCTTACGCAGGATGGAATACCTCGCAGTGGATCGGGAACTTAAGATTAAAGAAATATCTTTGAAAGTGCAAGATTTTGGCTACATTCATGAGGAAGTAGCCGAAGGAAAAGACGTGCGCGATTGTTTTCCTGAACTGATTGGAATTGAAGGAATCCTTGAAGGCATTCTTGAAGAACGAGAGCAAGACTTTCAGTTAAAATCAATTACCCGAGTTCTCAAAGATGGATCTTATTTGTATCTAAATTTGTACATTTTTGGCTATAAGGGACAAGCCAATGCTGACAGATTGATTATTTTATGCGAAGATGTGACAGATAGCATTGTAGCTCAGCAAAGCCTGCTTCAGGCTGCCAACGAAAACAGTATTAAAGTCGATTACTTAGCTGCGACTGGAGATTATATTGACAAAATTATTAATTCCCTAGGCGATGTTTTGTTAGTAACAGCACCATCCGGAAAAATCAAAAAAGTGAATCAAGCTGCACAGCAATTATTTGGATATACACAAGCGGAATTTATCGGCAAATCCATATCCATGATTACGACGGACGAAGAATTGTTGCGCAAAATCAGCCAGCTACCTCCTGCACTTAAAAGCGAATATTGGCCTCAAGTAAAAGTAGCTTGCCAAACGAAAATAGGTTTAAAGCTGATTGTCGCGTTTTCATGCTCTACTTTCAATACAAGCATAGGAAGCAAGTATCCAGATAGCGAGGTTCTACAAGATTTTGTTTATATCGGCAAAGACATTACCAAGCAAGAGCGCATAAAAAATTGTCAAGAAGCACAGTATGCTGTTACTCATATCCTGTCAGAATCAAGTTCTCTAGATAGCGCAACTCCGAGAATTTTGCAAGGTATTTGCCAAAGTTTTGGGTGGGATATTGGCGAACTGTGGACGCCCGCAGAGGGGGAGAAAGAAACTAGATTGGGTGCGACAATAAAATCCGAAAAACAGCCGCTTTGGTGTCTGCCACTTTGCAGTCCGATCGAGGAAACTCCTTGTTGGCGGCGGGTGGCAGTTTGGCAGGCAGCGGAAGAAGTTAGCGAGTTTGCCGAAAACGACCCGCAGATTACTTTGGCTCCGGGTGAGGGTTTGCCGGGAGCGGTTTCCAGGAGCGGTTCTCCGCAGTGGATTACTGATATTGCGGGCGATCGCACGAAATTGCGATCGCGCTTGGCCGAGGAAGCGGGACTGCGATCGGGATTCGGTTTTCCCATTCACGCTAGGGGCCATGTTGTAGGAGTAATGACTTTTTTTTGTCGGGAAGAACTGCCACCGGATCAAGAGTTACTTCAAATAATAGGTGGTTTAGGTTCTCAATTAGGCGAGTTTGTTAAGCGCAAATTTGCGGAGCAAGAATTGCAAAAAGCTGAAGCTTCAATCCGATTTTTGTACGAACAAGAAAAACGGCAAAGTGAAGAATTAGCTCGGCAAAATTTAGCTTTAGAACAAGCCAAATTAAAATTAGAAGCAGCTAACATGGAATTGCAGCGCCTCGCTTCGATGGACGGATTGACTCAAATTCCCAACCGTCGCTGTTTTGACCAAAAATTGGAGTTAGAATGGCAGTGCATGGAGCGAGAAAAAGAGTCGCTGTCTTTGATTTTGTGCGATATCGATTTTTTCAAACTTTACAACGATCGTTACGGGCATCAAGGAGGCGACGAATGTTTAAAACAAGTGGCGCAGATTTTAGCTAGCAACGCTCAGCGGGCGGGAGATTTAGCTGCCCGCTACGGCGGCGAAGAATTTGCGGTAATTTTGTCGCGAACTGATATGAAAGGAGCAATGCGGGTAGCTGAATCAATTCGCAGCGATTTGAAAGCTGCGGCAATTTTTCACGCTGCTTCCAAGGTAAGTAAGTTTATAACTCTCAGTATCGGGATCGCTAGTGCTGTGCCTTCTACTGGTTTATCGATTGAGGGGTTAATTGGACAGGCCGATCGAGCGCTTTATCGAGCTAAACTAGAAGGGCGCGATCGTATAGTTTGCCTAGACTTGAAAAGAGAATTTCAGGGCGGGAAAGGAGTATTTTCTGATGATTGTGAGAGAAGCTAAAATCGCTGACGCACCTGCAATCGCACGGGTTAATCTAGATACTTGGCGGACAGCTTACCGGGAAATTGTACCAGCAGATTACCTCGCACAGCTATCCTATGAAAAAGGAGAAAGCCGTTGGCAAGAAATCCTCGTCAAGGCAGAAAAAAGTGAAGATTTTGTGTGTGTAGCTGAGAATGACGAGGGAAAAATTGTGGGTTTTGCTGCGGGTGGTCGCGAGCGAACTGGCAAATATATTTATCAAGGAGAATTATTTGCCATCTATATTTTGGAGGAATATCAGCGTCAAGGAATCGGACAGCAACTTGTGAGAACAGTTGCAACAAAATTGGCAGAATTAACTTTGAATTCGATGCTGGTTTGGGTACTGGCAGACAATTCAGCTTGCAGGTTTTATGAATCTTTAGGAGGTGAAAAAGTGGAGGAAAAACAGACAAGCAGAGCAGGAATTGCAGTCAAAGAAATTGCCTACGGTTGGAGGGATATCGCAGTGCTGATTAACACGCCCGCCTGACGTAAAAAGTGGAAATTTTATCAATCATTTATCAAACTCCCCCTCTTCATTTGTTCCCGTTCAATTGCCTCAAACAAAGCTCGAAAATTCCCTGCCCCAAAACCTCCCGCTTGCACTTGTTTGCCGTTAACTAAAGTAACTCGGCGCTCAATCACCTCGAAAAAGAAAGTCGGTTCTGCAAAAATTGGCTGGGTAAAGATTTGCAGCAGCATCGCTGCGGGAGTATCTTCTTGCCAATCTGCCAAAACTTCAGAAGCTGCAATTGATTGCCAATCTGCAGGCAAATAGTTTTGCCGCTGCTGCAATTCGGAGTAGTATGTTGGAGGAACAGGCAGAAAAGGCAAACCGCGCGATCGCAAATCGGCAACAACCCCCACAATATTATCAGTTTGCAAAGCCATGTGCTGAATTCCCGGCCCCCGATTTGCACTCAAAAACTCTTGAATTTGAGAATTAGTTGATGCCGGTTCATTAATCGGGAATTGCACCCCACCTTCAGCGTGCACCATAACTTGGCTCCGCAAAGCCGATTTCTGAGTCTGAATGTCAAAATTTTGCTGGGGTTGAAAACCTAATATTTTTTGATACCAACTAACAGCACTTGACAAATCGCCAGATTCAACATTTAACACTACGTGGTCAATCAAGGTAAACAGCGGCAGCTTACCCAAACCCGATAGCAGTGAATGGCCACCAATTCGCTCAACGAGCGTGTGGCTTAAATCTCCCCAGCCAGCGATTTTTGCGCGCTTAAAATAGCCTCCTTCGTTTAGGTCTTCTTGAATCGGTTCGAGGATATTAGCGCCTTCGGCAGCCGCTCTAGCTACCGCTAATTCGATATTTTTTACCCGAAAACCCACATCGCCAATCCCGGGAGGATGAAACTTCAACCAACTAGCAGCGGGACTAGCGGAAGTTAGGGGCGAAGATAAAACAAAACATACATTGCCGCTGCTGACAACTTCAGTTTGAGTGTGGCTGTTGGCATAACCTGCTGTTGATTGAAAGCCTAAGCGGCTGACAAACCAGTCGCGGGATATTTTAGCATTTTCCACGTAAAAGTGAATGCGATCGAACTCCATAATCAATAATTGAAAATGGAAAGTGAAAAATGGAGAATCGGCTGATTTTCAGTGGGAAACTGCAAGGGAGGAATTGAGGAAAGGATATTTTTCATGTATTTTTAGTGCGCGCGCTTAATAATAACGTAAAAATTTAATATCCTAAATCCCCCTGAAGGCAGAAATAGGTCGGCAATTAAAAGAAACCCGGTGTCTGCGATAACTTGGAGTCGGCCGCGAGGTCTGCCTCAAGCGGTCAGGTGTACCCATAAGCAGCCTAGATATAGAGGTTACGGGCAAGTTCTCAAACTTAAAGATGTCATAATTTTTCTGGCTTTCAGCTTCCGCTGCCGAATCCCGAATGCCTTCAAATCACTCCTCAATCGCTAAAAGAACAAATGGCTTTCCGGCTGAATATTAATCTCCATCGGCACAGCTTGCGGGTCAGCCGAAAGAGCAAACATAATCGCATTTGCGGCAGTTTCGGTACTCAGCATTTTTGACCTGTCTACCTTCAAACTCACATTATCCCAAAACGGAGAATCCACCCCGCCAAAATAGAATAGCGTAAACTTAATGCCGTAGCGTCGCAGCTCATCTGCCATGCACTTGCTGAAACCAACTACCCCAAACTTTGAAGCGCAATAAGCCGTTCCCATCGCCATTGAATGCTTCCCCAAAATCCCGATGACATTGCAAATGTGGCCGGATTTGCGCTCTTTCATCACATTCGCCGCTGCTTGAGACGTGTAAAAATTGCCTTTCAAGTTCAAGTCAAGCATTGCATCTAAATCAGCGGGTTCTAACTTGTTCCACTGCTTGAGAATTCCGGCACCGGCGGCGTTTACGAGGGCATCAATTTGTCCGAAATGCCCCACAGCTTTGTGCATCAGCGTCTCGACTTGCGGCAAATCGGTGATATCTGTGGGTACGCACATTATCTCTGTTACTGAAAGTTCGCTAGCTAAAGCGTCTAATTTACTGCTGTCTCTGGCGGCGAGCACTAGCCTCGCACCCGCATCAGCGAGTTTGCGGGCTACCGCTGAACCGATGCCGCCAGTCGCACCCACCACAACCACAACTTTGTCGTGCATATCCCTTTACATTTCTTTACGTCCAGTTTGTATGATAGCTCAAGTTGCTAGTAATGGGGGTGCTTATATATCAATACGGTTTACTTAAGGTCGAACAAGTGATAAACTATATATGATATACAAAAAGTAAATCAAGTATAGTGCCGTA
>NZ_JAUBPO010000198.1:0-5493 GCF_036700785.1 Microcoleus sp. S28C3
CCTGCGCTTTGCTGTTATTGGTTTTTGAGTTGCAAAGAAAAACCCCGACCTTTTGGGTCGGGGTTTTGGGTAAGGCCCTGGCGATGACCTACTCTCGCATGCGGATGCACACTACCATCGGCGCGTGCGCGTTTCACTTCCGAGTTCGGGATGGGATCGGGTGGTTCCACGCAGCTATGTTCACCAGGGAGAGGGTGGAGGGTCGCTATTGCCGGAAGGCTCAAGCGCTCACGCTCTCATAGGGTCTTGTGACGTAACAGTTTGGTTTGTCTTGGCTTCTGTGCCGAAGGGCAAGGCAACTTGAGGTTATATGATCAAGCCACACGGATCATTAGTATCGGTAAGCTCAATGCATTACTGCACTTACACACCCGACCTATCAACGACGTAGTCTTCATCGTTCCTTTAGGGGACTTGTGTCCCGGGAGATCTCATCTTGAGGCGCGCTTCCCGCTTAGATGCTTTCAGCGGTTATCGTTTCCGAACGTAGCTACCCGGCAGTGCCACTGGCGTGACAACCGGTACACCAGAGGTTCGTCCATTCCGGTCCTCTCGTACTAGGAACAGCCCCTCTCAAATCTCCAACGCCCACGACAGATAGGGACCGAACTGTCTCACGACGTTCTGAACCCAGCTCGCGTACCACTTTAAATGGCGAACAGCCATACCCTTGGGACCGACTACAGCCCCAGGATGTGATGAGCCGACATCGAGGTGCCAAACACCGCCGTCGATATGAACTCTTGGGCGGTATCAGCCTGTTATCCCCGGAGTACCTTTTATCCGTTGAGCGATGGCCCTTCCATACAGAACCACCGGATCACTAAGACCTACTTTCGTACCTGCTTGATCCGTCGATCTTGCAGTCAAGCACGCTTCTGCCTTTGCACACATTGCGCGATGTCCGACCGCGCTGAGCGTACCTTCGTGCTCCTCCGTTACTCTTTGGGAGGAGACCGCCCCAGTCAAACTACCCACCATACATGGTCCCCGATCCGGATTACGGACCTAGGTTAGAACGTCAAGCACATCAGGGTGGTATTTCAAGGATGGCTCCACCGAAGCTGGCGCCTCGGTTTCATAGCCTCCCACCTATCCTACACAGACGAACTCAACGTTCAATGTAAAGCTATAGTAAAGGTTCACGGGGTCTTTCCGTCTTGCCGCGGGAACGCTGCATCTTCACAGCGATTTCAATTTCACTGAGCCTTGGGTGGAGACAGCGCCGCTGTCGTTACGCCATTCGTGCAGGTCGGAACTTACCCGACAAGGAATTTCGCTACCTTAGGACCGTTATAGTTACGGCCGCCGTTTACTGGGGCTTCGATCAAGAGCTTCGCTTGCGCTGACCCCATCACTTAACCTTCCAGCACCGGGCAGGCGTCACACCCTATACGTCCACTTTCGTGTTTGCAGAGTGCTGTGTTTTTGATAAACAGTCGCAGCGGCCTGGTCACTGCGGCCTCCATTGCTGGAGGCGTACCTTCTCCCGAAGTTACGGTACTATTTTGCCTAGTTCCTTCACCCAAGTTCTCTCAAGCGCCTGAGAATTCTCATCCTACCCACCTGTGTCGGTTTACGGTACGGTCTTGCGTGAGCTGAAGCTTAGAGGCTTTTCCTGGAAGCGTGGGATCAGTGACTTCGTCCGATAGGACTCGTCTCGTACTTCGGCCTTAAAGGGCGGCGGATTTGCCTACCACCCAAGCCTTTGTACTTTCCCCGGGACAACCAACGCCCGGTACACTTACCCTTCTCCGTCCCCCCATCGCACTCACGCGAGGTGCTGGAATATTAACCAGCTTCCCATCGACTACACCTTTCGGTCTCGCCTTAGGGGCCGACTCACCCTGCGCCGATGAACGTTGCGCTAGGAAACCTTGGGCTTTCGGCGTGCGGGCTTTTCACCCGCATTATCGTTACTCATGTCAGCATTCGCACTTCCGATACCTCCAGCAGCCTTCTCAAGCCACCTTCGCAGGCGTACGGAACGCTCCTCTACCGCGCACACAAAGTGTGCACCCCAAGCTTCGGTATATCGCTTAGCCCCGTTAAATCTTCCGCGCAGACCGACTCGACCAGTGAGCTATTACGCTTTCTTTAAAGGATGGCTGCTTCTAAGCCAACCTCCTGGCTGTCTATGCCTTTCCACATCGTTTTCCACTTAGCGATAATTTGGGGACCTTAGCTGTGGGTCTGGGTTGTTTCCCTTTTCACGACGGACGTTAGCACCCGCCGTGTGTCTCCCGCATAGTCTGTCCTGGTATTCGGAGTTTGCCATGGTTTGGTAAGTCACGATGACCCCCTAGCCATAACAGTGCTCTACCCCCAGGAAGATTCGTGCGAGGCGCTACCTAAATAGCTTTCGAGGAGAACCAGCTATCTCCGGGTTCGATTAGCTTTTCACTCCTAGCCACACCTCATCCCCTACTTTTGCAACAGGAGTGGGTTCGGGCCTCCAGTGCGTGTTACCGCACCTTCACCCTGGGCATGGCTAGATCACCCGGTTTCGGGTCTACTTCCTGCGACTATGCGCCCTATTCAGACTCGGTTTCCCTTCGCCTACCCTATACGGTTAAGCTCGCCACAAAAAGTAAGTCGCTGACCCATTATACAAAAGGTACGCAGTCACCCTTGCGGGCTCCTACTGCTTGTACGCATACGGTTTCAGGTTCTATTTCACTCCCCTCTCCGGGGTTCTTTTCGCCTTTCCCTCACGGTACTGGTTCACTATCGGTCAGTCAGGAGTATTTAGCCTTGGAGGATGGTCCCCCCATGTTCAGACAGGGTTTCACGTGCCCCGCCCTACTCAATTTCATCATCGTGGCCCTTTCAAATACTGGGCTATCACCGTCTATGGCCAGCCTTTCCAGACTGTTTTTCTAGAACCATGATGACTTTTGGGCTGTTCCCCGTTCGCTCGTCACTACTCAGGGAATCTCGGTTGATTTCTTTTCCTCCGGGTACTTAGATATTTCAGTTCCCCGGGTTAGCTTCCAGCAGCTATGGATTCACTGCAGGATACCCTTGCGGGTGGGTTTCCCCATTCGGACATCGCGGGATCAAAGCCTATTGCCGGCTCCCCCACGCTTTTCGCAGGCTGTCACGTCCTTCATCGCCTCTGACTGCCAAGGCATCCACCGTATGCGCTTATTCGCTTGACCATATAACCTCAAGTCGCCTCGAGGCTGGTGCAAGTTTGCCTTGTTACAACGACACATGTTTCAAGATGGCCACCAGGGCTCTCACCCCACTGGCTCTCAAACGCTGTTACGTCACAAGTTATCAAAGAACCGAAAACCGACCTCAACGTCGGCCTCGCTTTATCTTTTCGTACGCGCTGTCATTCAGAGTTTTGGTGGGTCTGGGAGGACTCGAACCACCGACCTCACCCTTATCAGGGGTGCGCTCTAACCACCTGAGCTACAGACCCAAAATCTCGGGGAGTCGGGTTGGTGGAGCCAGTCGGGATCGAACCGACGACCCCCTGCTTGCAAAGCAGGTGCTCTCCCAGCTGAGCTATGGCCCCAAGCAAGCTTGGGTCACCGATACCGCGCCTTTGCGCGATGCTCTGAATGCAGGTGCCTTGTGCGGATGCCTGACAGGACAGTCAGTCATACTCTAAAGGAGGTGATCCAGCCGCACCTTCCGATACGGCTACCTTGTTACGACTTCACCCCAGTCATCGGCCACACCGTGGCAAGCGCCCCCCTTGCGGTTAAGCTACCTGCTTCTGGTGCAACAAACTCCCATGGTGTGACGGGCGGTGTGTACAAGGCCCGGGAACGTATTCACCGCAGCAATGCTGATCTGCGATTACTAGCGATTCCGACTTCATGGAGTCGAGTTGCAGACTCCAATCCGGACTGAGATGGGGTTTCTGGGATTGGCTCACCGTCGCCGGCTTGCAGCCCTCTGTCCCCACCATTGTAGTACGTGTGTAGCCCTGGCCGTAAGGGCCATGATGACTTGACGTCATCCCCACCTTCCTCCGGCTTGTCGCCGGCGGTCTCCTTAGAGTTCCCACCATTACGTGCTGGCAACTAAGGACAAGGGTTGCGCTCGTTGCGGGACTTAACCCAACATCTCACGACACGAGCTGACGACAGCCATGCAGCACCTGTCTCACGGTTCCCGAAGGCACTCCCTCATCTCTGAAGGATTCCGTGGATGTCAAGGCCAGGTAAGGTTCTGCGCGTTGCATCGAATTAAACCACATACTCCACCGCTTGTGCGGGCCCCCGTCAATTCCTTTGAGTTTCAGTCTTGCGACCGTACTCCCCAGGCGGCGAACTTAACGCGTTAGCTTCGATACTGAGCTCCGAAGTGAGCCCAACATCCAGTTCGCATCGTTTAGGGCGTGGACTACCAGGGTATCTAATCCTGTTTGCTCCCCACGCTTTCGTGCCTCAGCGTCAGTACTGGTCCAGGTGGCCGCCTTCGCCACGAGTGTTCCTCCCGATCTCTACGCATTTCACTGCTACACCGGGAATTCCACCACCCTCTACCGTACTCTAGATCGCCAGTTTCCAACGCACGTCCCAGGTTGAGCCCGGGGATTTCACGTCAGACTTAACAAACCGCCTACGCACGCTTTACGCCCAGTAATTCCGAGTAACGCTTGCACCCTTCGTATTACCGCGGCTGCTGGCACGAAGTTAGCCGGTGCTTATTCTTCCGGTACCGTCATCCTCCCAACGTATTAAGTTGGAAGATTTCTTTCCGGACAAAAGTGCTTTACAACCCGAAGGCCTTCTTCACACACGCGGCATGGCTGGATCAGGCTTGCGCCCATTGTCCAATATTCCCCACTGCTGCCTCCCG
This sequence comes from Microcoleus sp. S28C3, assembly GCF_036700785.1. Classification (NCBI taxonomy): domain Bacteria; kingdom Bacillati; phylum Cyanobacteriota; class Cyanophyceae; order Oscillatoriales; family Microcoleaceae; genus Microcoleus; species Microcoleus sp. S28C3. The sequence continues at coordinate 4,822 of NZ_JAUBPO010000198.1, forward strand.
TAGGAGTCTGGGCCGTGTCTCAGTCCCAGTGTGGCTGATCATCCTCTCAGACCAGCTACCGATCGTCGCCTTGGTAGGCCTTTACCCTACCAACTAGCTAATCGGTCGTCGGCTCATCTTTCTGCGTGAGGCCTTGCGGTCCCCCACTTTCACCCGTAGGTCGTATGCGGTATTAGCGTAAGTTTCCCTACGTTATCCCCCACAAAAAGGCAGATTCCGACGAATTCCTCACCCGTCCGCCGCTCGCCGCCAGGGTTGCCCCCGCGCTGCCGCTCGACTTGCATGTGTTAGGCCTGCCGCCAGCGTTCACTCTGAGCCAGGATCAAACTCTTCAGTTAAAGCGTATTGCTTTAGCAGATCGGTCGATTCCTGAGCTTTGCGTCGCATGCTACAAAAACAATTGACAGTGCTCATGATCGAGCGTCTGCAAGATTGATGATGATCTCACCACCCTGCAGGCACCCGCACAAAACACCTGCGCGTACTTTCAAAGATCCGTTCCCTTCTTAGCGCCTTTCGCGCTGCCGGGCGTTTCGCCCGAGGGAGCCGCACACTATACAGCAGTTTCGAAGTTCGTCAACACCGCAAAGCGACAACTTTCTTCTCCACCCCCCTCCGCCGCGCCGCTCGTTTCCGAACCACCCAGCGAAGGGGCGCGAACTATAGGCAACC
>NZ_JAUBPO010000199.1:0-5419 GCF_036700785.1 Microcoleus sp. S28C3
TGAAAAATCTGTTCTCAATCCTTTTGGTTTGTCCTGGATGCTTGAATAACTGTTTCCCCGAAATATTGAGGGGATACGGAAAACCCATATCCAGTAATTTATTATTTCTCAAAACTAAAAAGTAAAAAAATTGTCTTACTTCTTCCTTCGGCTCTCTCACTCCATTTTACCCTCATTTAACCCCATTAGCTACTACTCCCAATACTTTAAAATCGGCTACCTGTAGTTGATCTAAGGCTTTGTTTACCATGCCGCGATCGGTTTTTTCAATTTTTACTATCAGCACTGTACCATCAGTTTGAGAAGCTAGTAAATGACCGTCCGCTAAACCCATTAAAGGTGGCGTATCGTAAATTACTAAATCAAATAAGACTAGGAATTGTTCCATTAAATAGTGCATCTTTCTGGAAGAAAGTAATGTAATTGGATCTGGGGGAACAGTACCAGCAGTGAGGACAAAAAGATTCTCATCGTCGGGCAATCGCTGAATAGCTTCATTTAAGCTTAAATCTGAAGTCAAAGTATCGCTTAAACCTCTCATATTTGATAGACCAAGGTATGTGTGCACTTGAGGAAAACGCATATTAGCATCTACTAATAATACTCGTTTACCCACAGCAGAAGCAGTTTTAGCTAAATAAACTGCTACAGTGGATTTACCCTCACCTTTAATGGTCGAAGTGATGGTTAAAGAACTTATCGGGTGTTCAGCATTTAATAACTGAATATTTGTGTATAAGTAGTGAAATGCCTCTACCACCGGAAAATCTTTGTAATTTGATACTATTATTCGTTTTAAGCTTGCACTTTTAGTAGGTGAACTTACGCTAGTGAATTTAGGTGGAACACTTTCGCCTCTACGAGATTTAATTTTTATTGCTTTGGCGATCGGAATTACTCCCAAAAGAGGGCGTTTAGTTGCTGATTTAATTTCTTCGGGAGTATGAAAAACAGTATTTAAAACTTCTACTAGAAAACCTACAGCAATGCCTAGTAAACTGCTAATAACTATCGCGATCGCTAGTTGGCGGCGAGTTGGTTTTTCTGTTACTGGATAGATATTACCTTTTTCGTCTGTGACTAACTGTGGTTTAGATATAATTTGCCAAGAGCCATCAATTTGACCAGCATCTAGTTGTAAAGTTTTTTGTTTTTCTAGGAACAGTTTGAGAGTATCTTTAGCTAGTTCTAGTTTTAATTGTATCTCATCATAGCGACGTTGAGCTTGGGGCATTTGAGTGATTTTTGCTTGCACTAAATTTTGGCTATTAGTTATCAATCGCTCGCGAGCTTCCAACTGTCCTACTTGGGATTTCATCTGAAAGAGGACAGACTCAGCTTCTTTTTGCATTAAATTGCGCAAACTTTGCTGCTTTTCCCGCAAAGATTGAATGGGAAGGCTATTTTCATAAAATTGAGTAGAGCTTAAAGCTAATTGCGACTCTATTTCATTTACTTTGCTCATTAAACTTTCATAAGACTTGGGGCTAATATCAACAATCCAACGATTATCGCCAGTTAAAGATCTTTTTTTGTAGCTTTCATATTGCTGCCTACTTTCTGCTAGTTGTACTTGCACTTCTAGGCGACGATTAGTTATACTATCTAGCTGATCTGATAGGCTGCGGCTGCGTAGTTCTGGTTGATTAAAGTTATAATTAATTCTTAATATTTGTAATTCTTGTTGCAATTTATCTACTTGCTGCTGGAGGGGAGACATTTGTTTAGCGATAAAATCAAGACTTTGTTTGCTAACCTTTAAGCGCTCTTTGCCCATATATTCTACGTAATATTTGGCCATTTCTTCCAGTACATATTTGATGCGCTTGGGGTCTCGATCGCGGTAGCTAATATCTAAGAGTTTAGTACCCCCCTGCTTCCCATCTCGCAAGAAAGTAACACGTTGGATAGTCAAGCGGCTGTTGAGATTTTTATAGTCAAAATTTGGATATCTTTGTTGCAATTTATTAACTAATGGTATTAGAACTTCTGGGCTTTTTAAAACCCGCGTTAAACTTTGATAGTCCACCGAGGAACCGTCTTCCGCTGAGGACTTAATTTTGTTCAAGTCTGTGATGCCTATACTGTTATTTTGAGCTTGGACTAAGAGCTTTGATAGCCGATCGTCAGTCGTAAGGGGTTCTGCTAAAACTGTAAATTTTCCTTCATACTCAGTAATAGATTTTTTGGCAGCCCTGAGCACGAAAGTACCGCTCAAAGCAGCTATGCTGGCAGCTACTATTGCCATCACCAGAAGGCGACGTTTGACGACAGCGATTACCCAATTAATATCAAGGACTTGGTCATCCTCTTCTGGGGTACTAGCTAGGTAATTAGCGGAGGGGACAGACAAATATTGACCGTTAATGTCATTCTTTAGAGAAGAAAACAGTTTTTTATCCATAATAGAAATGTTGTTAAATTCCTAATTTCCTAATATTCTGAGTAGCTCTATAAGTCTCGTGGGAACAAGAATTCCACCAATAATACTACTAGCTGGTGTGAGAACAGTGGTAATGGTGTCTACCAAGGTAGCAGTCCTCGATCGTCCCACTATAATTATGTCATTCTCTTGAATAAGTGGGTTGGTTTGAGCATCGATTCCTTGATTCAAATTAATTGCTACTTCCGATCGGGATATAGTTCCATTAGGATTCAGCCTGATCAGTTCCACGGATCTAGAGTTAGCGCGACTTAGTCTGAAACCCCCCGCATTCATAATTGCTTGATTTAAGGTAGTATTAGGAGGTAATTTGAACCCACCCGGAGTATTGACTTCTCCGATAACACTCACTTGCACAGTCCCCGGAGCAAAGCTAGCAGTAGCTAAAACAGAAACTTCTCCTGGGTCGATAGCCGTCGCTGTTGGGACAAAGATGATATCCCCTTCTTGTAGTATAGTATCTTGAGAGGTATCTTGTTCTTGCAAATATTGCCAGAGGTTAATAGTGCGGATTTGTTGTTTGCCATTTCTAGTATAACGTTGGAGTTGGATTTGGCGAATATCGGCGATTGATGTGATGCCACCAGCTAGTTGTAGGGCACGAATGATAGTCGGTTGTCCGCTGCTTCTTTGACCATTTTGGGTATCACCACCGATCGCGACATATCTACCGGGACGCTTCACCTCTCCGAATACTGAGACAGTACGGGGTTGCTCTGCGGGTATAGAAAAATTAGATTCACTAACTTGATTTGTTTCTGCTAAGTTAATTGTTTCTTGAGGGGGAACCAATATTTGATCTCCATCTCGCAACGTGATGTCTTGGCTTGTTTGACCAGTTTGTAAATAATCCCACAGGTTATAAGTGATAGTTACTTCTTGGTTAGCCTTGATACGACGTCGGACAATTATCCGGCGGATATCAGCGCTAGCTCGAATACCCCCAGCTTTTTCTAAAGCTTGAGGAAGGGTGGGAAACTGAACTGATGGTCTGTTTCCACCTCCATTAGCTAGGGGCAATGAGTAGGAGCCGGGACGACTTATTTCACCAGATAACCAAATATTGAGCGGGCGGGCAGCTTGTAAGCTGATTGTAACTAAAGGTCTTTTTACGACCCGGCCATAAGCTCTAGTAATAACTTGGGCTGCCTCTTGTAAAGTTAATCCTTGAAGGGGAATACTACCAATAATCGGGATTTGAATAGCTCCCCCAGCGGGAATTTGATACTCCCCACTAAGCTGGGGCAGATCGTAGATATCAATTCTAATATTGTCTCCACCACCTAGATAGTAGTCAGTATTAATGCTTATTGTGGGGGGTGGGGACTGAGCGAGGTTTGTTTGAGGGTAAGAGAGAGTGAGTACCAGCGCCAGCAGTGGCACTTGTAAGGCAGGAAGGGTAAGCCATTTCATAGGTAGTAACAAATTTGATGATAGAGGTCAAGCCATGAAAGATATTTTAAGAGTGCCGATGTTTGCGTTGATGCTGTTTTGTTTAGCGATTGTCATCTTTGTGACTTTTTATATTTTAGTCGCACGCCATCCCAAATTGGGTGTCACATTAGAAAAGATTTTTGTGGGGATACTTTTTTTTACCATCACTGGTGGTTCAGGGATCATAGCGATGCCCTTTACCAAACTCCATCCTAAAGTTTTATACAACTTAGAAAGTACACCCCCAACGATTATTGGTCAAATTGCCATTTATGGTGCCATGATATTAATCTTATTTCCCCGATTAACTAAAACAACAAAAAAAACAGTTTTTGTACTCATTAAATGGATAGCAGGAGACATTTGTTTAGGTTTGTTTTTGTTGACTATGACTTTGTCGGGCTTGTGGTCACAAACTCCTGAAATTACTTTTCGTGCTATTTTTGCTATGTGGGGAGTAACACTGGTTTCTATTTATGTAGGGAAAGTGTATAGTTGGTTAGAAATTTATGGATTATTGAGATGGCTAACTGGTTTATTAGCTTTATGGGGAGTGGTAAAACCAAATCCAGCACCGGACGGTTGTTGGACAGGAGTTTTCGGTCATAAGAACCCTTTTTCTTTTCAAATGGCTAATACAGCTTCTTTATGGATTTTATATGCTGTTAAGGATCGTAAATATCGATATTTATCATTATTTATAACTTTAATAGCTTTAGTAGGATTGCAAAAAGGTTGTAGTGGTGCTAGTCGGATTTTGACAGTGGTATTAATCAGTTTGTGGAGTTATTTAGCTTTATTAAAAAAATTACCTGTCAAATGGGCTTTTCTCTGCTTTATTTTATTTTTGGTGGGGAGTATAGGTATAAGTATTTTGGTTTTAAATAATTTAGAGGCTATTATTGTGGATGGTTTGAAAAAAGATATGACTTTAACGGGTAGAACCGATTTTTGGCCTTTAATTATTGATCGAATTAATCAAAACCATCCCATATTTGGTTATGGAATGGCTGGATTTTGGCAGCCTTGGCGTGGCTTGGAAAACCCAGCTTACGGAATTATAGTAGTTAAATCGGGTTTTGTGCCACCGCACTCTCACAATGGTTTTATTGATATACTTTGCGAACTGGGTTGGGTCGGATTGTTATTGTTTATTTTGTCATTTTTAAATAATATATTTAGAGGTATAAAGTACCTAGTTAAAGAAAGTTTTCCCGAGTCAGGTTTGCCTTTGTATATATTAACATTTATGCTAATGACTAATTTGACAGAGGGGGGATTATTTGGTATTGGTACTTATTGGTGTTGGTATGTAGTTTTATCGGTAAAATTGAGCTTAGATAGGACAGCTAAGGATAATCAACACTGATGATGACAGCATTTGGTCAGCCCGCTCAATCTAGAGACTTGAGTGCGATCGCACTTTTTAGTCTAAACTCCAATAACTAAGTAGACACACCTAAAAAACTGTAGTTTAGACTAAATAAAGATGAGAAAGGTGGCTTCAGAAGAACTAGAGCCACCGCGCTGGGAGAGAATAAG
>NZ_JAUBPO010000200.1:0-5389 GCF_036700785.1 Microcoleus sp. S28C3
TAATTCACTATCTAAAATTTGCAGATGTTCCAATTCCGTATCAAAATCAAAGAAATCATTCTCGCTTGTCTTCGATCGCACTATAAGTTCATCATCTTTTGATTCAGCAACGCCAAGCTAGAGTTTCGCTATCGACCTTATTAAAGGCAATCAAAGCTTTCGCTGGAACTGCAGGCATTTCTTCTAACACGTCCCTCACTGAACGGATATGGCTTTGCCAAGCTGGATGGGAAAGATCGACGACATGAAGCAGGGCATCTGCCTCAGTAACTTCCTCTAGTGTGGCTCGGAACGCATCCATTAGCGGTGGCGGGAGTTCGTGAATAAATCCAACCGTGTCTTTCAGAAGAACCGATCGCCGTTCCTGGGTTTGCGGATCTGTAATGACAATCTTTCGCGTCGTCGGGTCGAGGGTGGCAAACAGGCGATCTGCTGTGTAAACTTCGGCATGAGTCAACACATTTAACAGGGTGGATTTACCCGCATTTGTATAACCTACCAATGCAATAGAGGGGATTTCTTGCTGCTGTCGTTGTTGCCGTAAGCGGGCGCGATGTGCCTGTAGTTGGTTTACGGATTGCTGGAGTTGCGCGATTCGCCGCTGAATGACTCGTCGCTCAGTCTCTAGTTTGGTTTCACCAGGGCCTCGCGTCCCAATTCCAGCCCCTAGTCTTGACATCGCCTGACCTCGACCCCGAAGCCGAGGTAGCATATACTCCAATTGCGCCAGTTCCACTTGCAATTTACCTGCCTGGGATTGAGCACGTTGAGCGAAGATATCGAGAATTACTTGAGTTCGGTCTGCTACTTCGATCCCAATCTGGTTTTCCAAGTTTCGCGCTTGAGAGGGAGAGATATCTCGGTCAAAGACAATGAGATTGGCTCCAAGCTGATGAGCCAACAGCGTAATTTCTTCTACTTTTCCTTGACCGACGACAGTTTGAGGATGGGGATACGATCGCTTTTGCTGCACCGTCTCCACTACCTCTCCTCCCGCACTCTCAACTAACCGGACGAGTTCGTCTAGTCCATCTTGAAACCTTTGGGCAGTAAGATCCTCGGTCATTAACCCAACCAGCAGAACGCGATCGCCCTGAGTCTCAATTGGTTGCAATTGAGATGTTTCAAAGCCTGCTTCTTCAAACTCCCTTTCCCATCCATCAACTAAGTCGTCGAAGTCTTGCTCAGTCAGGTCATCCAGACTGAGGGGAGGAGAAACGAGGCAAGGCGTGTCTAAATTGGGTACGAGGTGAGCTAGATAAGCTTCTTTGACGTAGCCAGTAGCGCTGTCATCTCGTCTTTGGGTTCCATTGCTGTTGGGGATTAACACCACCAAAGCATCTAAGCGTTGCCGTGCCATTGCCATCAGTGCCGCAGCATCAGGTGCCTCTCCTTTGAGTTGAGTGGCAACGCAACGAATTCCACTCAAGTGCCCAGCGCCCTGTTGAGGCAGCTCTTGCGGCGGAATTTGAGTCTGTTGTGGCGTACCTACCCCAACTCGGACTACCTGCCCGCGTCGATTGATGTAGCTGCATACTGGCTGATGAATTTCTGTACTAATGGCTGCTAGCTTCTGAGCAAATTCGGGGGCTATCGGGCGATCGCTTGGCTGCCGCTGCTCGGAAAGCTGCTGTAATTGTTTGATCTGACTCGGTTGTAATCCTTTAAGATTGCCGTAAATATTTTCGCTAATATTCCTCAGAAAGCTTGCGTCTGAATCCGTTGACTTTATATGTTTCTATATGTTATTCGTCTTCCTTTTTGAGCCAATCTTTCCTTGGGAATAACTAGAGTATGAAGCTACAAATTGCTGTTTATGAGAACAGACCGTGACAATCCTTTGAAGGTTCTACTAGAGGCATACCAAATCTTAATCGTCCATCAAAAAAACACTCGCCTTCCACTTAGAGATTTTACGGCTCAGTCAGCCCCATCTCTGAAGAGAAACATAGTCATTTTAAGCATCTTACTAGAAAGTCTTCCATTACTAGAATTTTCCGACTGTTTTTCCAACCCATTCCCTATTGATTAACCTATGCTTCTACCTAAAGGAGTGGACTAAATGGTAAACTACAGTCGCAATATCTATCACCATGTCGTACTTGTCGGGGTACGGCTTGCGGGCGGCCAATGCTTGAGTAAAATACTGCATTGCCACTTTGAGTTCGCTATTAGCTCCACCGAACTGTTCTAGGAGCAACCTAGCAAGGTGTGGATCTGGATCGGACTACCGCGAATTGAATTCCAGCTCTTTGACATGATAAAATATTTGGATTTATTACCTAATATTGCTGTGCTTTGATGTGCTAGCGATCGGGAGCAAAGCTTGAATCAATTCAAAAAAATGTCAAACAAACAGACCTGTAGAGAGCCAAGTATTGTAGGTTTATTTGCTGCCTCTAATTAAACAAAGTAACGGCTACAGTTTCCCTGGCTTTCTACCTAGAGTTATAGATAGGAAGAGGATTTTTTCTAAGCTCTTCTTAAAAGAACTCCACGAAGAAATTCAGGAAACTGTACCGCATTTTTTCAATCCAAAAACTATCCCACTACGGGAATGAGCATACACTCATCCCGCAGTAAGACGGTATCAGTCCTCTCTTAAGATCTGGGCGACGTGTTCATCTGTGGCATTGTTTGTGTCGGTTGGACAAACCCAAAGTAGCCAGCGACGGTGGCTGTTAGGGCGTTGAACCAAACATTGTTCCCGAAAATCGGCATTAAGCCGAACGTTGTCTGAGCGACAGGGAGCAATCCCATGATTGCGATTAAGGCATAGGCGATCGCAAAACCGCGATTGTATAGACGCGCACCACCCGAACTGGTATAGGCAACAATCCCCACGCTCCCAACTATTATGTGTACGATGTTATGCAAGAGATTGGTTGGGAATAGCCCGAATAGATAGCCAAATCCCGCCGAATAGATGTTAGGAGATGTATCAACCGGGATAGCCGCACCTGTAGGTGGCAGTGAAACAAGACCTGGTACAAATCCAGCCAGGCCTATAACCGCGAAGAGGATTCCGATAATCAGGGCACAGTAACGCTGTCCCATATTTTCGCTGTTCATTTTGTCCATCTTTCTTATTCCCTCATTTTTTCAAATCTTCTTGAATGGTGTTCTTATCGCTTTTATTTTTACTTCAATGGAGATCCCTAAAGAATAGAAAGAAATACTATTGGGTAAGCTGAGGCGAGATATGCCCCACAAGTACCGTCAGATTATCTATCCCTATTCTTCTCCTACTCCCCACTCTTCATTTGAGAATCTCCTAGAAGCAGTGCAATAATACTTTCTATTAAAGCCATATTTTAGCCAGTTTACTCTATCAAAAGGAAGAAGTAAAGGGGTAGAATTAAGGCCGAGTGACAAACTATTCGGTAACTGAAGTATCAAGCAATCGGCTTCATCCAAATGTTTCTTGGTTGTCCCTAAGCCAGGGGGTAAAGCCAGACATTTAATAATCTCTACCGCCGCTTCACCTACCAAGTGAGCGCCTCGCACCGGATCAGATCGGCTATCACAAACTAACTTGATTAACGTGAGTTCGACGCGAGTGTGAGCGACTGGAAACATAAACGAACTCTTGCTCGCGAGCGGTCACTCACGGGCTAGACAATTATCGCAGACGGGCTTTGTTGCTGCATCAACTGTCGCGCTCCGCGATCGTGAGTCCCTCAGGAATTACGCATAGACGCTATATAATATAGGGTTCTAAAAATTCCGAACCCTCGGAAAAATAGGTGAGCCATTGTCACGAATTTAAAAAGTTAAATTTTCAAAACATTACCAAGTTTTATTTTAAAATAGCTGGCAATATATAGTGAATTTCACTTTATTTATAGAGTAAATATAGCAATATATTTTATTAATTTTTTTTTATTTTCCAATTAAATATGCTGCTTTTTAGAGGCAATTAACAGTAAAACTGTACAATAAATAATATGATTAATACGAACAAAACTTGGGGACAATGAGCAGCTTCTATGCCGATTAAGTGTTTGACTTCGGGATGAAATTATTGAACTTTTTAACGCATTCTGTCAACTTTTTTGACATCGGTTGTGTCACATTGGTTTAAGTCATTGGTTGCTATATATTCCGTGCTGTTGGTATAAACAGTAACACAAAAAAAATGTTTGTCGAAAAGTTGCGAACTTTTATGAGTTTTCATGACTGGATTTCTTGTGATGTCCTCTCGATTTTTTTTAGTTATTTATTTATACTTGGATACTCCTCCGGTGCCATGTACTAAACGATTATTTTTCTATCGGCAATAGTAAATATTTCCAAAAATGTCAATTTTGCTATCAGTTTTTGGGACGCATACCAGCTATCCATAAGCACTTGGGCGAAAGAAATCTGTTGGCTGTTGACCAAACGATCTAACATATCAGCAACGTGTTCTAGATGGCTTTTACCATCATCACAAGGGCGCTAAATCCGGTAATTTATTACCTAAAATCCACCGCTTTTTTGGTTGATATACAATTTATCAATGCTATTCCTGGTAATAGTCTGTGTTCTTTTACTATATGGGCTGCGGACTAATTCGATATTTTGCTCGTATCTTTTGTCTAATACCCTCGTCCTCAAAAACTAGGGATACCTCAGCATATTCTGTGATGTCTCATTTCAGGTTATGCCACAATAGGTTGGGTATTAATTCTGAATTTTTTCAGTGACGGTTGATAGTATTATGGCTAAATTATTCTAAATGTTAGCCTAAAAATTTTAAAGTGTCGTTGGTTTGACTGGTCAGTAAATCTTGGCAATAATATACATAGTTAATGACATATTTAGACATGGTTCAGATGTCGAACAAGTATTATCGCAGCAATCGCCTTCTAACGAGTCAATTGTGCAATACGATCGGCTTTTTCGTCAGCGTTTCATGCTCCGGGGCTCGCTCAATGTTAACTTGTGCTTGTGCGATCGCACCTCTCTATCCATCCCGAACAATTTTTGAGTAACAGATCAATTAGTAGCGATCGCACAAGCACAGGCACGCTATATGTAGAGTGCCTGCGTAAGTCCTTTAGTTATCTAGGAGATTAGGGAAAAAACAGCTATCCGTGTATCCTTGACTTCCGGAGCGTGAATCAATGGAATGGGGAATGGGGAATTAGTGATGAGTTTTAGTTTCCTATTAAGTCCGATCGCACAACCCCAATAAAATTGGTTTGTAGTAAAAATTTGAGCTACCAACCCTTGTGTACCTTGGGACACCTGAAAACCGCGATACAAAGTTATACCAAATCCGGTTTCTATACGCAGGGTAAGCTCATCTAATTTGGTATAAATTGTATTTGACAAAAATGGCAAGATATCAAAGAGCATCCTGTCAGTAGCGATTCTTTTGAACCCATTTGAGATCGTTTGACGC
>NZ_JAUBPO010000201.1:0-5389 GCF_036700785.1 Microcoleus sp. S28C3
ATTAATAATTAAATGGAGTCGCAAAATCAAAAATAAGGGTAATGCTTGTATCACAGTTTAAATGTGCAACAGCTTATTGTAGAAATCTATTAACCGCGATAGAAAGCCCCCGCAGCTTTTCGGATATTTATGAAATTAAAGAATTTATTTACTGCTGGATTGTCCATCGCAGTTGTATTTACTGTGGCAAAATATCTAACTTTTTCAAATCAACAAAACCAAGTCAAGGAATTGCTGCAAACAAAACAGTGTCCCGAATGCAATTTCAGCAATGCCAACCTCAAAGGATTAGATTTGCAAGGAGTCAACTTGCAGGGAGCCAACCTAGAAGGTGCTAACTTATCAGGAGCAAAATTGGCAAATGCCAACCTCAAAAATGCCAACTTAAATAGAGCCAACCTGACGGGAGCTGATTTGGGCTGTGCTGGTATCACTTTCAACCTTGAGGCTAATGAAAAAGAAGCAAATATGGATTTTAATGTCACGGCTGTTCCCGAACAGAATAACCCAGAAAATGCAGTAGTTGGTTTCAAGATGAAAGCAACGGATCGAGGGGCGACAATGCGTTTTAACCTCATGGGATGCGCTGACTTATCGAATGCTAGCTTGCAAGAAGCTCAAATGCCAGATGGCAAAATTCACCCTTAGTAAGAGTAGCAAATACTGTTTAAATCGATTTAATCGAAAGAAAACCGCTGCCTAAAAAACAGGCAGCGGTTTTTTAAGAAATTAACTGCACGCCTAAAATTAGTGAGCAGAACCGTTACCGTGATACTTGTCAGTATCGTAGAATCCGTTTTTTGTGCCGAAGAACAGACAGCAAACGGTGAAAACTGCTGTCAAGACTGCTAAAACTAACTTAACGTCCATAATTTACCTGCTGTTATTGAGTGAGTGCAAATACTCAGATTGTAGAATCTTTTTGGCTGGCGCGGCCATCTACCAGCGTAGCGCCAGATTTGCTGGGATGCTCGCTGGTGCGGCAGTTTCCTGACGGCGAGACAATTCGGGGAATTATTGTCGAAACCGAAGCTTACGGCCCGGGAGACCCCGCTTGTCACGCTTACCGACAGCGCACTCCTCGCAATGAGGTGATGTTCGGGCCTGCGGGTATCAGCTACGTTTACCTAATCTACGGGATGTATCACTGTTTTAACGTGGTGACGGATGCAGATGGAGTTGCTAGTGCTGTGCTGATTCGAGCTTTGCAGGTAGATGCGGTTCCCCAAGAATTCGCTGGAATTCCCGAGAAGAAGCGATCGCGCCTCGCCGCCGGGCCTGGGAAACTGTGTAAGGTACTGAAGATCGATCGAACTTTAAGCGGTTTTCCCTTGGGTGCAGGCCAACCGCTGCGCTTGGAACACCGGAGCGATCGCTTTCAGCAAGCTGTGGAGGAGGGTACAATAAATTTTGTGCAAACTACGCGGATCGGGATTTCTCAAGGAATGGATTTGCCTTGGCGGTGGTATGTAGGGAACTCTACCGCTGTGTCACAACTCTAGTAATGTCAAAGGTATCAGTGTAAATTTTGTCGCTTATCTTAGTGGAATTATGGCTTACTCTTCTGAAAATCCGATCGTACAACTCAAGAAATGCCTAACCCTGGTTCAGGATGTTAGCACTCACACCGAAGCTAACCGGGCCTTCGAGCAATTGTGTGGGATTATCGATGCTGAAAACCCAATGGCGGCGCAACTTTTGGAGATGTTGTGGGAAGAAGCAATTATGGCGAGGCGATCGGCTTTATTTTGGCAGCAAATGAGCGATGTTGAGAAAGATATGGCTAATAGAATGATGGAAAATATGACGCAGATGCGGCAAAATTATTTGCGGCTGATGCAGGAAATGTAGGCAGTAATTGGTAAATCCGTGTTTGTAGTGAGGACTTTAGTCCTCTCTTTATCAATCAAGCTTTCTAGGTGTAGGGTGCGTCAGCGCGGATATTTGATGCTGCTCAAACAGTGTGTTCTCGCGGCACCCTACGATAAATTCTGCTACTTCATTAAAGCAGCGCCGCGGTTGTAAAGTTCCCGCGCGTAATCAGTCCAAGTTCCCTGTCCCCAATACCGGAAACAGCTTGTTTGTAGCAGCAAGTTGTAAAGCAAAGCTTGCTGGTATTCAAACTGCTTGGTAACTGCTGCATCTTGCAGCACCAGCGGGTCGTATTTTCTGTGAAATGCAGCGCTGAGTAAATTCATCGGTTCCAAGACATTTTCGTAGCCTTTGACCCAACTCAAATCGTTAGTCCAAGAAGCACCATCCATGTGAAAATTATGGTCGGTTTGCTTGAGTTGGGCGATCGCACTTTCTACCTTTTCCGGTGTAGCACTATCGGGATCGACTAAATGCCAGATTTTGTGCTGGTTAATCCCCTGACAAATCGGATAATCATCAGGATTAACCCCCGCCGCTTCAATTATCTCCAAATATTCAGTGCCGTTTAAACCAACAACACCGGATTTTCCGCCGCCTTGTTCGCGGTTTTCGTGCCAAGCTTTGACAAAGGCGCTGGGAAATTCATTCATCATCACGCCGCCATTTTCGCCGTCGGCAATTTGAGTAACTAAAGAAGGAACTGTGACACTGCCAATTTGCTGTTTATTGCGTCCTTTTGCTTCGTAATACGGCTGCATTTGACCCACCAATTTCGTATCCGAACCTTGGGTTTTAATCAAAGCCGTGATGCTGATTGTTTCGCCGCGAGAATTGCGGGCAACTAAACGGTTGGGAATATATTTTTGGTTTTGCGACAATCCCGAACCGTCGGGATTTTCTACAGAATGTTCTTGCACCATCAGCCAGCGATAGCCGCATTCTTTCAAAGCTTTGATGTATTCGTACAGTGTATCTGGGTGATTGGGAAAGTGCATTTCTGGGGGCGAAAAACCTTTGACGCGCTTCAGGGCATCCAACCCAAAAATGGCTGCAAAATGATGTTGCCATGCTTGAATTTGGAGTTTGATGTCGGGAATTGGAGTTGAGGGAATGACGGCGTGACTCCACATTGTCCCCAGCCATTCTACGTGAGGTTGATATTGAGGATCGCAGGTAATCCGCTTGAGATTATCAAAGATATCGTCGCGTCCCATTTGGCGCAATCCCCACAATAAGTTGCCCGAATAGTCGAGCATAATTCGCGGGTTGCAGCCTTCGGCAACCAGTTGGGGAATAAATTCTCCCATGCGGGAATAGCACCAAGCAAAGACTCCGGCGTTGTGATTGTCTCCTTGGTTGGGATGTTCAAACATATGCTGGAGATTGCAGATCAGTTCGCCGTTTGCACCGGCAGGAATTGTCGGTTGGTGCATATGGAGGGCGCAGGCGAATCCGGCTTGAATATTTTCGATGCGCAGATTTGTGTTAGGTAGAAAGACAGGTTCGTTGGTATTAGCTGCGGCACTGATTTCTGCTTCGGAGCCGCAAATATTGGGCAATCCTGAGTTGATTTCTTGTAAAATGGGTAAATTGGGAGATTGTGCGATCGCAGGCATAAATTTTTCTCAACAATTGTGGAGGGGCGCTGTCTGCTATTGCTAAGATAGCTAGATAATTTAACAGTAGCAGAGGATGTCTGCAAAAGATAAATTTCACAAGATAAGTCCGGGAGCGGGGAAGTCCCAAATCACGGGTCAAATGTTTAACACATTTCAAGTAAATACGCGAGGTATATTATGAAATACGAAATCCAAGTTTTGGAACCAACGGATTTGTGGTACATCCAAAATAACATCAATCCTGAAACCAATAAGTTTTACCATCCCACTAAGAATATTCCCCTCGTTCAGCAAGTAGAAATTAACTTGAACAATTCGGGAGTGATAATTCAAAAAGGTGCGCTGCATTGGTGTATGGGGAAATTGACTTCCGGTGTTTATAAAACGGATAACCGTTTGAAAGATATGTGGGTATCTTTGACAACGGAAATGGACTACAACGCTCCCGTATATCAAGGGACTGGTACGGTGAAACTGGAACCGAGACAAAAAGGTAATTTCCTGCATTATACGCCGATCGAGCTTTTGGATGCGGAGCAGTGGGAGTTTGATGATGGTATATTTCAGTTTTGTTCGGACAATGTAGTTATCGGTGCTAAAAAACTGAAATTCCGACAAGTGGCTGCTTCTAATGACGGTAGGTGGAGAATTGCTGTTACAGCTTTGCGCGAGCAAAAAGCTACTGTTGTAGCAGCTACAAGTTCACCGGCTAAGATTGTCGAACTCAAACAAGGTGAAACTTTGATAGCTGATTGCGATTTGGTTAAAGGATTTACCAAGGGAATTGAAGAAGATTATCGAAAATTAGGTCATTTTGGCAAAGGTGGCGGGGAGGGTTATGTTTGGTATTATCAGGGGAAAGGTAAATTATTAGTATGTGAAAATGATGCTATGGGTTTGGGTTGAGTTGTTTCATTTTAAGGTAGAGGTTGCTGGAGCCGGGATCGCGGAATTTTATTGGGGAAATATACTAAAAAATTTACGCGAAACTATAGACGCTAGCATAAAAAATCTGGCAAGATTATTTTCAGGGTGCAGTTGGAGCGAACTGAGATTTTACACCTCTACTTGGCGGATATTTTATGAATGTAACAAAACTGCTCCTACAGCAGGTGGCGCTTAATGTGCTTGTGGCTTTAACAATGGTTCAACCTGGATTGGCAGCGATGCTCGCTGATTCATCGGGGGAACCGAATTTGCTGCCACAGGTACTCGCATACGATCCGCCCGCGCGCGGAGCACCGGGCGATCGCAAAGACGCAGGCAGCCGCGATCCTCACAACTTTTTAGCTCTGATTCCCGCTACAAATTTAGGGTTGACAGCGATCGCACATCCGACTTTTTGGCTGTACTTGCCGGCTTCATTGCCTGATGACATTCCCTTTGAGTTTGTGCTGCGAGACGAACAGCAACAGGTAGTTTTCCGAACAGTTTTTGAGCTAGAAAAAGCAGCGGGAATTGCGAGTTTTTCCTTGCCGCCCAATTCACCTCCTCTGGAAACTGGCAAGAAGTATCAATGGTGCTTTTTGTGCGGGAATATCTCCCGTCACGGGTGGGTTGAGCGGGTGGCAATGAAACCAGAAATTTTGGTTCAGCTAGAAACAGCATCTCTAAGGGAGCGGGTTTTGCTCTTGGCTAAACACGGTTTGTGGTACGAAACTCTCACAGAATTAGTGGCACTGCGCGGCAAACTGTTGAGCCAATTACAGGCAACTACTTTAGAGGAGAGGCTGCTAATTTATGCTGAAAATGACTTGCGGTATGAAGCGCTAGCAGAGCTATCTGGATTTGAAAAAATATCATCTCTGGCGACTTTGGATGCAGAAGTGTTGAATGATAGGAAAAGATTGCTAAAATTGGCAGAGCAATGTATAATTGTAGACTTATAAATTATT
>NZ_JAUBPO010000202.1:0-5339 GCF_036700785.1 Microcoleus sp. S28C3
CTACTGTCATATCACACTATGATAAACACTTCTCTCTAATAGTAACTTACTCGATCCTTTCCTTCAGGGCACTACCTAAAATAATTCGCATCCGGGCCAACGCAGGTGTTTGTCTAAGACTGGCAAACCTTTAACTATTTCAAGGGGATGCGTTTCTAGCATTTCTTGGAACATTGGTTCGGCTGCAATGTCTAGTTTGCTGCCGGTTGCTAGCCAAATTCGATCGACAAATAACGTCTCCCCACCGCTGCAATCAACAGTCCATCTGTTATTTTCCCACCGAACGCCAACAACTTCGCACTGTTCGTGAAATGTCAGTTTTTCGCTGTGGGAGAGCCTCCGCAACTGTGTCATAATTTCCGGTGTCATCGAGCCACCGTTGCGGGCTTGTTGAATGGTTTCCCACCGCGAATGGCAATCTGGTTCGGCGGCGAATCCTTTGAGGTATTTTGGTCCCAACCAACCGGGTTCGGCATCAAAGAGTTTTTCTTTGAAATAGCGCCTCGTCATTAACAGGACTTGGGCTCCTCTGGCAATTGCTCCTAGTGCTAAATGTCCGCTGGTTAGTCCGCCGCCGACAATTAATATTTGTTCTCCGTACAATTGCAAAGTTCGCAAATCTACTTGATGGGAGTGGCGAATTCTTTTGGCGGGATACTGTGTTTGAATTTTATTTACCCACGCTGGTAAATGCGGTTTTCCACTTCCGGCGGCGACGATTACTCGGCGGGCGAACGCACTTTTTCCGTCTTCAAACCACAGGCGGAAACGGCCGGATTTCGGCTGAATGCGGGTAACTTTTGCTTTGATAACTCGATCGCCCAATTGCCACCGTTTAATTGTGTCGCCACAAAATTCCTCAAATAACCGACTTCCAGGCAAATCGTAGGGGGGGGAACAATTCGGAGAAGCGATTTTCGGCAAACCTCCACAATTCATAAGGGTTGGGATCTCGATGGTGCACTGCGGGCGATCGCAAGTGTTCAATTTCTAAAGCTGCAAATTGCCTCCGCCACTGAGTCAGCCATTCGCCGCTCGGATCGAATGCTAAAATTTGAGCCTGCAGGCTATTGTTTTGTTTTTAATATGTGTGCTCTTGAACTCAGGGCGTGGAATCCGGCGCTGATTAAAGCTCAATGAATTTGCGACTTGGCTACTGAGTCCGCTTGCATGGAGAATGGCAATTTGCCAATAATAAAAATTCTCATCATAGGTTGATCGAGCATCGAGTTTACGCCTTTAGAGAGCAAGGAGGATGTCTGTATAGGTCGATCGAGCATCGAGTTTACGCCTTTAGAGAGCAAGCAGGATGTCTGTTCCACAGAAAGAGACAGGATGGTAGGCAAAAGCTAAAAAATCCCTTTCTGAGAGATTTCTGCCCCTCCTGGAGGCACTCCGACGCTCAGCAACCAGGTTTTTTAGCTCACTGAAATGAAAACCGCGATCGGAAAGCCTCGGGGCGATCGTCCGTTGGCGTAGCGATACCTCAAGGGACGGTGTTCCGCCTGATGCTGCAGTGACTAATTCCGGAATCAACAAATTTAGTTGGATATGTCAATCAGTAATTCATTTCCTGAAATTACTTGACAAGTAAAAAACTTAGCCGAATGGCGATCGCGGCGCTGCCTCAATTGCCCAATCTCCCGACGATCGTTGACGAACTCTAATTTCTGCTGGCAGTGCGTAATTGACTTGGGCTAGTTTCATTGTCCGTTTCTGAACTTTGGCATTTAATAGCTGATTCACTTCTGAGAGTTGGGCAGCTTGTTGTGGCATCTGGTCAAATAATTCAGCTTGCGATCGGGCGACTCCCAAGTGATCCGCAATCTGGCGCAGAAACTCGATTTCCTCTGCTTCCCGCTTTAAATCCAGATCCGGTACAATTGTACGGATGACATTAAATTATGATGTAAACTAGAGATTAGATTTTATAGGCGATCGCAATCAAGTATCGGTTTCAAAAATACTCTTAAGTACCTGATTAGCCTCTTAAATTCCTCTTCAATCATCTGCTGTAGTTCAATCAGCATTAGTCTCATTCATTTTCTACTTAATCTTAACTAAAGTATCAACAGCTCTTACATAAAATCTTCCACTATTGTTTTAAACTCGCACTTTCATAAATTGATCCACAAAGTATATTAAGAAAAATGTACTTGACTGAATAGCACAGGAGAGCGAGCGAAAATAGTAGATAGTAACTCTAAGAAGCTTCAGGCTTGACAGAAGCAGTAGGAATACGTAGATATGACTAAGAGCGCAAAACTTTTCCTAGGGTATGACATTAACGAGCAAATATACGCAGGAAATCGAACTCTAGTTTATCGTGGCATTCGCTCGTCAAATGGGCAACCCGTCGCGATCAAACTACTGCGAAATAACTTTCCCAGCTTCAACGAACTGCTTCACTTCCGCAACCAATACGTAATTGCTAAAAACTTAAATATCCCCGGCACTGTCAAGGCATACAGCCTGGAGAGCTATCATAACCGCTATGCTCTGGTGATGGAAGACTTTGGCGGAATTTCCTTATGTAGCTACCTGGCTAATCTAGCATCCGCTAGCAACGAACCTCTAGAAGGCTTGCCCGTTAACGAGTTTTTTCCCATTGCGATTCAAATTGCCAACGCCCTGGACGGACTTCATCGCCACCGAGTCATCCATAAAGACCTCAAGCCCGCCAACATTCTAATTAACCCGGTCAGCAAAGAAGTCAAGCTGATTGATTTGAGCATTGCTTCCCTGCTGCCGCGCGAAACCCAAGAAATTCAAAATCCCAACCTCCTCGAAGGCACTTTACCTTACATATCTCCCGAACAAACTGGGCGAATGAACCGAGGCATTGATTACCGCACAGATTTCTACTCGCTAGGAGTAACATTCTACGAATTACTAACAGGAAAGTTACCGTTCCAAACAGACGATCCAATGGATTTGGTACACTGCCACCTCGCCAAACAACCACTCTCCGCCTCAAGAGTTAACAATAGCGTTCCATTGGTGCTGTCTGAGATTGTCAGCAAACTGATGGCGAAGAATGCTGAAGGTCGCTATCAAAGCGCCCTAGGACTCAAGTACGACTTAGAAACTTGCTTATCCCAGTGGCAAGAGACAGGGGCGCTGACTAACTTTAAAATAGCGCAGCGAGATTTGTGCGATCGCTTCATCATCCCCGAAAAATTGTACGGCAGAGAAGCCGAAGTGCAAACCCTGCTAGAAGCATTTGACCGGGTGAGTGCAGGCAGCACTGAAATGATGCTAGTGGCGGGTTTCTCCGGCATTGGTAAAACCGCCGTCGTCAACGAAGTCCACAAACCCATCGTGCGGCAGCGCGGCTACTTTATTAAAGGAAAATTCGACCAATTTCAACGCAACCTTCCCTTCTCAGCTTTTGTCCAAGCCTTTCAAGATTTAATCGGGCAGTTGCTTTCGGAAACCGACGCAAAAATCGAGCAGTGGAATTCAGAAATCTTAGCCGCTTTGGGCGAAAATGCGGGAGCAATTGTGGAAGTTGTACCCGAATTAAAATTTTTGATTGGAGAACAACCTCCCGTACCAGAACTCTCCGGCAGTGCCGCCCAAAATCGCTTTAATTTGTTATTTGAAAAATTTATTCAAGTTTTTACTACAAAGGAACATCCCCTAGTTATTTTCTTGGATGATTTGCAATGGGCAGACTCAGCATCGTTAAAGTTGATACAACTTTTAATGAGCAACTTGGGGAGTCGCTATCTTTTCTTGATGGGAGCTTATCGAGATAACGAAGTTTTTCCAGCACACCCGTTAATGCTGACCTTGACGGACATTGAAAAAGCCTCAGCAACGGTGAATACCATTACTCTAGCGCCGCTCCAGCAGTCGGATTTGAATGGTTTAATTGCCGATACTCTTGGTTGTTCAAAAGTGCTAGCACGACCTTTAACAGAACTGGTTTATCAGAAAACTAAAGGCAATCCATTTTTCAGCAGCCAATTTCTCAAATCATTGCATGAAGATGGATTAATTTCGTTTAATTTTGATATCCGTCACTGGCAGTGCGATATTGCAAAAGTAAGAACATTAGCGCTGACAGATGATGTAGTCGAATTCGTAGCAATTCAGTTACGGAAGTTGCCCGTCCAAACTCAAGAAGTTTTGAAGTTGGCAGCCTGTATTGGCAATCAATTTGACCTAGCAACACTGGCAATTGTTGAGGAGAAATCGCTTGAAGAAACTGCACTCAACCTGTGGAAAGCTCTCCAAGAAGGGCTAATATTACCCATTAGCGAGGTTTATAAGTTTTACCAAGCAGAAGGAGATGAAAACGGGGAAAACGGTAATAGGGACAAATCTATCCCATTACCTATTACCCACGATCAATTACCCAAATACAAATTCTTACACGATCGCGTCCAACAAGCTGCTTATTCTCTGATTCCAGAAGACCAAAAGCGCTCGACTCACTTAAAAATCGGTCAACTGTTATTAAAGAATACGCCAGAAGCCGAACGAGAAGAAAGAATATTTGATATTGTCAACCACTTGAATGTGGGAGTTGAGTTAATTACCCAAGAAGCAGAACGGGAGCAATTAGCACACTTGAATCTAGTTGCCGGAAAGAAAGCCAAAGCTGCTACTGCCTATTTGGCTGCTGTTGTATATTTCAAATTCGGCAGAGAATTACTGATAGCAAATAGTTGGCAAAATCAATATGAAATAACATTAGCGCTACATAACGAAGCAGCAGAAGCAGGTTTTTTGAGCGGTGATTTTGAAGGAATGCAGAGGTTCGTTGAGGTAGTACAAAACTGCGCCAAAACCTTACTGGACAAAATCATAGTGTATGAAGTCCAGATTGAAGTCTATATAGCTCAGAACAAGTTACTAGAAGCAGTTAATACGGCGCTACAAGTTTTAAAGCTGTTGGGGGTGGAGTTTCCCCAAGAGCCGAACGCCTCAGATATTGGGCAGACACTAGGGGAAACTGCGTCAATTTTGAACTGCAAGCGAATTGAGGATTTAATTGACCTGCCTCAAATGAGCGATCCCTATAAACTAGCAGCTATGAGACTTTTATCAAGTATCTTTGGTGCGGCATACATTGCTGCGCCAGAACTGGTGCCCTTGATGGTATGCAAACAAGTAAACTTGTCCGTCCAATATGGTAATGCTTCCGTGTCTCCCTTTGTTTATGCCAATTATGGTCTTCTGCTTTGCGGAGTTGTGGGAGATATAGATTCAGGTTATCAGTTCGGTCAATTGGCTTTAAATCTAGTGTCAAAGCTGGGGGGGTGACAAAGAGGTCTACGAGATAGACTGTATAAGGGTTGCAGCCCGCATACCTTGTTGGTAAAAGCGGC
>NZ_JAUBPO010000203.1:0-5324 GCF_036700785.1 Microcoleus sp. S28C3
AATCTCTCTCTAAATTCACCATAATTTCTACTCAGCTCCTTCTGAGTAAATTTGTGCTTAGTCTAAACTCCAGTTACATCTCTGATGGAGTGTTCATAATTATTTTGGGCTAGGGAAACGGCATTGCCGTGTCCGACCTTGCCGTGTTGTCTATGGTTATATCCGATCGCACTCACAGAGCAATTTCATCATCGAATCCGGTTGATTTTACCCGTTATATCAATTCCGCGCTTCATCGTCCTGGTAGAATCGAGAAGGGCAGTGAACTGTCAACCATCATTCTGTTTTTCGACTGACACTCAACAGTGAACAGTCAACAGTTATTCCGGTGCAACCGGAATTGATATCACTTATTTCTCAGCAAGAATCCCGTAAATTTCCCGTTTAACTTGTTCTAAAAGCTCGCGCACCCGATTGATTCGCTCAACATTGCCACTGCGAGCAACTTGCATCACAGCACCAGCTAATTCTGTTGTCACATTCCGCAACTCAATAAACTCTTGGGGCTTACCCATCATTACGGTTTTGAAGGCATCCCAAGGAGAGCCTGAAGTTTCCTGTTGGGTACGCTCAGCCAAGAGTTGTCTGCCCTCATCCGTAATCGTGTAAATCTTCTTACCGCCTTCCTGTGTGCTGCTTAGATAACCACCGTCCTCCAGCATCTGGAGTGTTGGATATACTGAGCCGGGACTGAGGCGACGGAAACCGCTATTGTGGGTTTCCATTTTTTTGATCAGGTCGTAACCATGAGCAGGGTGTTCGGATAACAATTCCAGCAGGATGAACTTGATGTCACCCCGACGAGTCCGGTGTTCATCTCCCCACCCGCGACCAAATACTTCATCGCCAAAGTGCTTGCCGTGATGTCCGCGATGAGGCGTGCGATCCTTGCCATGCTCGAACCAATGACTGATAAGCGATAGATCCTCTTCACTGACTCCTGCGGATACAAGCGCCGGAAAGTGGAAACGAAAGCGTCTAAACATATGTGAATCCAAAATCAACTTTCTCTAATATACGACATATCGCGATATATCGGTATTCTTCAAAATTAAGATTTGTAAAGATATGCTGTGCTTCTGTTTTAATGTGCTTCCCCTGCACTAGATGGCACCGCTACGAGTCAGGCTGCGGATTTGGGCCTTAAATACGGCAAATCCGATCGCGGCGATCGTCAAAAACCCTCCGACGATCGCATAGACTGCACCCAAGCCTACTGCCTTTGTCAACGGCCCAGTCACGATCGGAGATAAAAATTGTCCCAGAAACATCGCCGTAGACAAACCTCCCAGCGCACGTCCTCTCACCGCTTCCGGCACAGCGGCACTCAGCCAAACCGTCATGTTAGGGATCAAAATTCCTAGTCCCATCCCGGAAATAGCCAACCCAGTCAATACCTGCGCCCAGTTGGCGGATTGACCGATTAACAGATAGCCGATGCCCATCAACCCAAAAATTAAGGGCAGAAACGTGACAAACTCCATGCGCTGTTTGAATTTGGCATAGGTGAGGGATGCGATCGCACTAAATAGCGTACAAATTGCGATCGCCATCCCACTTTGTGAGGGGGAAGCCTGCACCAAAGTTTCCAAGAAAAAGGGCAATTGAACGGGAATCATATAAAAGGCAACTTGACTCAGCGTCGTCAACCCGTAAACAATCCCCAGAACCCCTACAGGCATCGACTTCGGCGGTGCCTCTGCGGTAGGCGCTTCTACTCCTGGGATACTAGCATCAGTCCGATTTGGTTCTAAAATAAACACCAGGATAAGCGGCACAATCAACCAGGCAAATAGGTAAATCACAAATGGATAGCGCCAGTTTTGCTGTGCCAGTATTCCCCCAAATGTCAGAAACAGCACGCCGCCCAAACCCATAAATCCCGCTTGCAATCCCATAAATGCCGCACGGGCGGGGCCCCTATAGTAGTCGGCAATTAAGGTGGTGGCTGTCACCATCACGCCTGCTACTGCGAAACCCAGAACCGCACGGCCCGCCAGAATTGCCGTCAAGCTATCCAAAAAGAGTCCCGAACTGCCTGCTAACCCGTATAACAGGGTGGCGATCAGTAACAAGGGTTTGCGGCCAAAGCGATCGACAATTAACCCCGCAATGGGCGAACCTATCACAATAAATAGGGCGGGCAGGGTGATGATTAGTTTAACTAAAGTGGTGCGAGTATCGACATCGGCGATCGCGCTTTCAAAATATTGTTTCATCGCCGGCAGTGCGGGAGAAACCGTCGCACCTGCCATCACAGTGAGACTGCTGGCCAACAACAGCGTCATTTTGGTTGCCCAAGATTGTGGATTTTGCTGTGGATGCGATCGCGGATTTGACGGTGAATGTGACATCAGCTTTACTCGCTATTTCTCATCTCAATCTATCTCAAAATCTCACTGCTGTTAACTTCATCCCCCATCTGTACTGTATCCAGCCGAATTTAGGCTAAATTTGCATAAAAATCAAAATTTTTCATAATACCTTGTACTAAGACTTATAAACGTCAGTATCAATAGACTTCTCCGGAATCATTGTTGACTGATGACTGTTGACTGTTGACTGATGACTAATGACTGTAGAAGGATGGGTCAAAACAATTAAAATTGCGCGAATTATTTGTTAGCAGCTTGATTCGACTTTTCCCCTCCTGTCCGCTCGTTTCCAGGCTCTGCCTAGTAACGCATATCCAGAGGCTCTGCCTCGCTCCTTCAAACAAATCATCCGACTCAAAAATCAATCAAATCAACTGGCAACAATCCATCCTGACCCATATAATTTCGATAACTAGAATATCTCCAACAAGCCGGATCGTCAACATAGCCGCGCCTAACAGGATTATTGTGGATATACTCCAATTTTTGCAACAGCATTGCTTCATCCAAAATAGCTTGCGGGTGGAACCCTTCTTGCCATAGCTGATATTTTTGGTCTTTTTTGTGTAGCTTTTTATAGAATGCGAGTTGATCGAGGATGTTGGTAACTTGATTTTTTTCAAGCAAGTCAATTATGGAGCGAGCTGTAAATGATTTAAAATTTCTCATTTGCGTTGACAATTCAGAAGAAGTTACGATTAAGTGCAAGTGATTTTCCACGTTTCACGTAACCGTTTAAGGCTAAACGCTTCTCCCGTTGCATAAAACTTAAGGAATCTAAGACTATTTGTGCTATTTTTGCTTGACAGAAGACAGAATACAGGAATCCAGTTGATAATTGTAGAGGTGACAAAGTGCGGTTGGTTGTCGGAATATATTACTTTGTATCTACTTCTTCCCATTGGGGCGATTGAGGGTTTGTTAGTAGGTTAGGGAGAGGCGGAGCCTCTGGATATGCGTTACCAGGCAGAGCCTGGGAACGAGAGATGTGCTGTTTAAATTATCACACGATCGCAATAATGGTGTCAATATAAAAATATTAATACTCATCTACAAACTGAGGATGAACCCACAGAAATTCGCGGCGTCTGTTCTGCACCCGCACCAAGCCACCCAAACCAGGATCTTCTTTTTTTAGCTGCGCGTGTAATTGTCGCAAAATCGAGCCTTGCGCGCGGATGGCTGCTTCGCCCTGTTGCCAATCAGGGGCATCAGTTTCGGTTGACAAATTAGTCGCTAAATCGCTTCCTTTCAAGGTAGACTCGATGCTTTTTTGTCCTAAATCGAGTTCCTCTTCAATGCCTTTGTAGGTGGCTTCATCTAGCATTAGCTTGGTTGCCGAGGCTGCGACAGGTAAGACTAGACTCAGAGTTCCGGTCAAAATTTTGAGATAGGGGGCTGCTTTGGTAAACCATTCGCGCGGCACTTCCAATTCATAAACTCCCTTCTTTTTGTCGTCAGGATTTAAGGCGGGAAGCGGTTGACGAGAGTGTTCGCACCAGAGGGTAATTTGCAATTTTGTACTTATCCATTTTGGGCGATCGAAAAACTTTGGATCGACGGGCTTGAAACTGAACAGGCGCGGGCCATCTTTCGCTTCATCGGTGAGCATTTGCATTAGCGACGCAAATTCCTCATCGACTTTGCTGAGAATCTTGCGCTGATCTTGAGACAATGACTGAAAGCGTTCTTCACCTCGACGATCGAAAATTACTAAATCTTCGCGGATGATTTTTAGCTCGTCTTTGAACATATTTCGGAACTGCTGAATCCCGATTTCTTGCGATGGGGGTTGAGTAGTCGGCGCGTTATTTAGCAGACTATCGATGTTTTGCCATTTACCACAGAGTGAACAGGGATACTCTGGACGATTTTCCTTTTTACTCTCAATTAATTGCTTTACCTCAAATAGCCCGTTTCCCGGCAAATTTTTACCACAAGGTGTAATGCAGGGAACCATCACATTACATCGCAATCCTTCCCAGAAATTCTCGACGAGCCATTTAATCTCTTCCGTGAGATAAGACAAAAACCGTTCTGGATAAGCTGCCCGCACGGTAATTTTTACATCAGTGTCAACATATTCCAGCAAGGCCCGACCGTTGTAGTCGTTGTCAAGCATCAAACCCCGTTGCCAATGGATACTTTGTTCGTAATTGCAGCGCCCCAGTGAGTATTTGTGCAAGCGCACAATCAACTGGTAAAACAATCCTTCTGCTACTGCAAGTTGTGCTCGATCGTCCACAATCCGGCATATTTGCACTTGTTGTCTGTCTCCCGCTTCTGGTTGCTCTCCCCAATTAGGCAATTCCGGGCGTGTATCGCGTACAAGTTGAGCAATCAAACTGGTATTACTGGGTTTAGCGGGGTCGAGCACCACGCGGTAGGATAAATCGAAGCGTTCCATCAGCTTGAGAAAGATGGGATGTAGTTCTTGCGGGTAGCCGTCCTCGCCTGGAAACGGGGGATTGCTCCATAATTTGCCCAGATGCTCAAAATCTACTAAACCGTTGCGGCGGCGGGTTGTTTCATCATCGAGTACGAAGCTGATTGCCTTTGCTAGCCAGTCGGGTTTGAGGATGACGATATCCCGCAGTATTGGATCGTAATGGTAATGGATGATATGCCCCAAGGTATGGGAAATGCGAAGGAAAAGTTCTGCTTGTTCTTTATCGATTCCGTGTCGATCACAGATGGCAAGGACATCATTGTAGGGGAGATAGGCTTTGTCCTTTGTCTGTAAGATTTCCCGCACTTGCTGCCACTTGGCGGGAACGGAACGTCCCATTTCCGGAAGAGATGCGGCGACACTAGCAATCTTTGCTTTTAATTCTGCCAGCCCGGTGCAGGAGTTCTGAAGGTCAGGTTTGCTGTTGGAGTTTAGACTAAGCAGGTCAAAAAGTGCGCTCGCCCAAAGACCGGCAAACGTCCATACTCCAACGGCAACGG